>CAMEWZ010000035.1 GCA_945946745.1 uncultured Clostridia bacterium
AGGATGTGCATTCCGGCTCCAGCCAGATCCGCCGCTGCGCGGTGGAAAACGGCGTGACCATGCTCACGGCCCTGGACACCGTCCGGGTGCTGCTGGATGTGCTGGAAGAACTGACGCTGGGAATTTCCACCATCGACGAATATGACGGCGAATAAAGAGAAAAATTCCGATGCCGAAAGGCATCGGAATTTTTTATGGAAACAAAACCGTTAACAGGTGGCGCCGCCTACCACATTCAGACCCAGAATTTCGGCCTTCCGCTCCAGCAGCTCGTTTCCAAGAAGCTGGGCTTCGGCATTTTCAAAGCCAATGCGGGCAATGGTGTCGGCAAATCGCTCACCGGACTTGCCCTGATCCCGGAACAGCAGGATGGCCTTTTCAATCACGCTGAGGACTTCCTCCTGGTCGGTGAAGACCTTGCTCAGCATCCTTCCGTGGGCAATCTGCTTTCCCCAGCGGCCGCCGATGTATACCTTCCAGCCGTAAGTACCCTGGTCATTGCAATGGAAGGGACACTTGCCGACGCACCGGCCGCAGTTGTTGCACAGGTTCGGATCGATAACCAGACGGCCGTCTACCAGGCTGGCAGCGTGGATGGGGCAGGAAAGGACAAGCTGGCACTTCTTGCAGCCCTTGCATTTTTCGGGATCGTAACCGGGCACCCGGGCGCCTACGATGCCGAGGTCATTCAGATTCGGCTTGACGCAGTTGTTGGGGCAGCCGCCGACAGCAATCTTGAACTTATGGGGCAGGGACACATCCCGATACCCTTTGTAGAATCGATTGTGAATCTCGTCGCTGAGGGCGTAGGTATCGTACAGTCCATACTGGCAGGTCGTACCCTTGCAGGAAACCACAGGACGAACCTTGCTGCCGGTACCGCCGGTCTCCAGACCGTATTTTCCCAGGTAAGCCCGGAAGGCATCGATGTTCTGATAATCAATGCCGGAGACCTCCACGGTCAGACGGGTGGTGAACATCATGTGGCCGTCGCCATAGAGCTTTGCGGCGTCGGAAATGGCCTGGGACTCCTCGTTGGTGATCCGGCCATTGCGGGTGATGATGCGGCCATTGAACTTGTTGGTACCCTTCTGATGGAGGAAGCCCATGGCCTTGACCCGCTTGATGTCCTCGGGCCGCAGGGTGCAATCCTCTGCGGCAGGGGCGGAAGTTCGGCCGTCCAACTTGTCGATGTAGCTTTCCAAGGCCTCGGCGGTGAGTTCCACAGCAGCGCGGCACCGATTGGCTTCGGTTTTATACCGGGCAGCCAGAGTGGCGCAGTCCGTAGCGCCGCAAGCCATCTTTTCCTCAAAGGCGGAAACAAACCCAGCGCACAGCTCTTTCAGATCCTCCCGCTGGCTGTACTTTTTGCTCAGTACGCCAATGGCGCCGGTCAAGCTGCCGCAGGTGCTGCCGCAGCCCATACCGGTGCGGAAACCGGCAAACAGGCTGATTTCTCCTTCCGTCAATCCCAACGCGTAGACCTCGTTCGCGGCCAGCAGAATGGCCTCTGCGCAGCCCTTGCCTTGAACCGCGTAGAAATAGCCGGCCCTTTCTTTCAGTGACATGGTGTAATCCTCCTATTCAATCTCGTTCGGCAATTATCTCGGCGGTGGATACCGCAAAATTGCCGCTTTCCTGGATGTGCATTCGGCCCAATCGGGAGGAAATACACATTTCCTTCATTATAGCATCTGCCTCTGCAAATAACAAGATTTTTCGAAAAAAACATCCAGGAAAAAGCTGTTATTTTCCGGAAAGCTCCACACTTCGGCGCAAAAGGGAGCCATTGGGCACTGGCCGGGGCAGGGGAAGGCAGAACCGGCTCTGGGGTGTTTTGGGGCAGTTCAGGGGCGCGCCCTCCAGGTCGGTCATGTTCCCGGCGACAATGGGGAAGGGCTTGAGATCCGGGCCAACCACCTCCAGCGCATCTCCCGCCTGGAATTTGTTGTTAAGGCTGCACAGGGCCAGTCCGTTTTCATCGCAGGAGATGACCTTGGCGCAGATCTGCCAGTCCCGGAGATACCGGGCGTTCTCCACATATTGTCCCGGCTGCCCGTAGTAGAAGCCGGTGGAGTAGACCCGGTGGGAGATATGCTCCACTTCGTCCCGCCACACGGGATCCAGCGGCCTTCCGGCGGCGGCATCGTCGATGCAGTGGCGGTAGGCCCCGGTGACAATGGCGGCGTAGTAGGCGGATTTGGCCCGGCCTTCGATTTTGATGCAGTCCACACCGGCATCCATCAGATCATTCAGATGATCGATCATACACATGTCCCGGGAGTTAAGAATGTAGGTGCCCTTTTCATCCTCGAACACGGGGAAGTATTCCCCGGGCCGCTTTTCCTCCATCAAGGCGTACTGGTAGCGGCAGGGCTGGGCGCAGGCGCCCCGGTTGGAGTCCCGGCCTGTCATGTAATTGCTCAGCAGGCACCGTCCGGAATAGCTGACGCACATGGCGCCATGGCCAAAGGTCTCGATCTCCAATTTGGGATCCACCTTTTGCCGGATGACCCGGATTTCCTCCAGAGAGCATTCTCTTGCCAGCACCACCCGGGAAGCGCCCAGATCAAACCAGGCCTGGGCGCAGGCATAGTTGGCGATGGACTGCTGGGTGGAGATGTGGCGCTGGCAGTGGGGGGCGTATTTCCCCGCCAGGGTAAAGGCCCCCAGGTCTGCCAGGATCAGCGCGTCCACCCCGGCGTCGTCCAGCTGCTCCAAGTATTCCGGCAGATGGGCAACCTCGTCGTTTCGGGGCATGGTATTTACGGTAACGTGGCATTTGACCCCGTGTTCATGGGCAAATTTCACCGCCTGGGGCAGCTCCTCCGGGGAAAAGTTTCCCGCGAAGGAGCGCATGCCAAAACTGGTTCCGGCCAGATAAACCGCGTCCGCGCCGTAGAGAACAGCCATTTTCAGGCGTTCCATATCCCCGGCGGGGCTTAACAATTCCAGCTTTCTCATCAGCCCTCCGTTGCCGCCGCGAACTGAGCACGGTAGGCTTCATGTTCGTCCAGAGTTTCGGAGAACTGGTGCATACCGGTGGCGGGGTTGAGCACATAGTAGTAGTAATCGTGCATATCGGGATTCAGCGCCGCCTGCAAGCTGGACAGGCCCGGATTGGCGATGGGGGTGGGGGTCAGACCGATGTTGGTGTAGGTGTTATAGGGGCTGTCCATATGGGTGTCGATGGCGGAGTTATCTCCATTCTGGGCGTAAACCAGCGCCGCGTCAATGTTCAGATAGGCAGGCGTACCGCCCCAGCGGAACAGACGGTTGTAGATAACCCCGGCGATCTTCGGGCTTTCCGAGGGAGCAGCGGATTCCTTCTCAATGAGGGACGCCACAATGGTGACCTCCCGAACGGTATAGCCGCCGCCGGTAACCTCCGCGTTGAGCGTATCGATTTGGGCGCGCATTTCCTCGCTGAACCGGACATTAAAGTTATCCAGCATTTTTTCCAGCGCTTCTCTGGGGGTGGAGTTTTTGTAGAACTGGTAGGTATCCGGGAAGAGGAAGCCCTCCAGGCAGTAGTCGGTGCCCCGGGTGACGTTTTCCAGGAACCAGTAATCGTCCAGCTCGCCGCTGGCGGCATACGCGCCAATATCCACGGCGGTACAGATGCGGTTTTCCTCCAGCAGGTTAAAGATTTGGCGGCAGGTATAGCCCTCGGGAATGGTGAGCTGAATGACCTCCCGGCTGGAGCGGGGCGTCATGAAGTTTACCAGAGCATGGTAGTCGTAGCGGGTATTCAAGTCATAGATACCCGGCTGAATGTCCTCCTTCGCGTCGGAAATGGAGGCGTAGAGGTTAAATAGGCTCTTATAGCGGATCAGTCCGGCGTCATAGAGTTTGTTGGTGATGTCCTCCATGGTGTCGGCTTCGTAGATGGTGATGGTGACCGGCTTGTCCTCCCGGCCAAAGGCCAACACATCCGCGGCGCAGACCCACAGCATCCGTCCGGCGGTGACGCCGATGGCCACGATCAAGGCAAGCCAGACAATGGTGACCAGGATGTTGGGAATACCCAGGAAGCCTTCCCCCTTTTTCCGCTTGGGACGGCCCTTCCGGGTGGGACGGGAGTGGGAGGGAACAGGCGGCTCCTGGGGAGGGGCCTCAAATAGATCGTCGAATTCCTGGTCATTGTCCCGGTATTCTTGATCCAGGGCAGGAGATTCCGGCTCCGGCGGCAGGATCAGATCCGGATCCTCCAAAATGCTTGGGTCGAAGGGCGGCTCTTCCTCGCCGTGGCCCAGCATCCCGTGGGCGTCCATGGCACCGTCATCGGGAAGGATCTCCTGACCCATACTGGGGTCAGTCAGCAGGGAGGCGGTGTCCTCATTTTCCGGTTCGTCCACATCGGGAATCCGCTCCATAAAGGATCGGCCGCTCTGCGCAGGCGTCTCCGGCTGTTCCGAAAACGGGGCTTCGCCGGTTTCTCCGTCGCTGTCCGGCATCTGTGCCTGGTCGGTCAAAGCTTCCTCCAGGGGCGCGGCATCCTCGGGAAAGAAAACCGGCTGAGATTCCCCGGCGGGGGAGAAAATCGGTTCAATGGGAGTATCGTCCTCCGGATAGATATTCGGCTCCGGGGGCAGAAAACCGGTTTCCTCCTGCTCCGGGAATTGTTTGTTTTCCATAGTTGGTTCCTCCTGGTCAGCGGATCACGATCTGTGCCGCGATGGCATCGGCGGCCTCCTGACCCTTCAGCGCGGCGATCAGCGCCAGACCAAAGGGAATGGCGCATCCGGCGGAGGTGCCGGTAATCAGCTTTCCATCGGTGACGGCAGCGGCGCCGGACACCATGTTCGCGCCTCCCATCTGGCCTTCACAGCCGGGATAGCAGGTGGCGTTTTTGCCCTCGGGGATGCCCAGGTCAGCCAGAACGGTAGGCCCTGCGCAGATGGCGGCGGTGTATTTGCCGTTTTCCCAGGCAAAGCGAATGGCCTCCATGGCCTCCTGGCTGGCCCGGATGGAGGCAACGCCTTTCAGACCGCCGGGGAGAATGACCATTTCCAGGTTCGTCAGGTCCATTTCGGCCATTTCCAAATCAGCCACAACCGGAATGCCGTGGCTGCCGGTGATCATTTTTCCGTTGATGCCCACGGTGGCAACGGACAGTCCGGCCCGGCGCAGTAGATCCAGGGGCGCGATGGCTTCGGTTTCTTCAAAGCCGGTTCCCAGCAACATGTAAATCATAGGTTTTCCTCCAAGCATGCCGCCACATGGCGGTAGATTTCTTCGTGGATATCGTCGATGGCGCGCATTTCGCCGTCCTGGACGCACTGGATGACCGTCCAGCCGTAGTATTCGGCGGCAGCCTTCCCCGCCCGGCGGCAGGTGGCGAGATAGGCGCTGTCCTGCTCGTGAATATCCGCGTGGGTATGGGTATCCTGCTCCCGGCGGCGCATCAGCTTTTCCGTGAAGTCCGTGGGAACATCCAGATAGAGCACCAGATCCGGCCGGGGAAGTCCCAGCTTGTCATATTCAAAGTCGTACAGCCATTGCAAAAAGGCTTGCTGCTTTTCCGGCGGCTCCTTGGAGGTCTGATGCACAGCGTTGGAGGTGGTGTAACGGTCGGAAACCACCAGCCCGCCGTTTTCGTACCATTCCTGCCAAACCTTTTTGTAGGACGCGTACCGGTCAACGGAATAGAACGCGGACGCGGCATAGGCGTTCACATCCGTGGGACGGCTGCCAAATTCACCGCCCAGATACATCCGGATCAGCGCGGAGCTTGGCTCGGAATACTGGGGAAACACCAGCTTCTGAAAGGCCCGGTGTTCCTGCTCCAGGCGCTGGGTCAAAAGACGGAACTGGGTGGATTTTCCGGAGCCGTCCGTACCCTCAATCACGATTAGTTTGCCCATTTGTGTTCTCCTTATCGTTGGGACAGAATTCTATACCTTACAATATACCATATTCACCGCGTTTTGTCCACCATTCGCTGGCGGGGGAATTCTTAATTTTCCAAGAACAGTTGCGCAGTAAGGCGTAGAACATGGTTGCAAATTCGGGGAAAAGATGCTACAATTATACTGAAAGAATATGCAACAAAGGACAGAGAAAACATGGAAGTTACATTTGAGAGCTTAGGACTCAGCCCGGCCATGCTGAAGGCCCTGGAGGCCAAGGGCTACGGCTATCCCACCACCATCCAGGCGGAGGCCATACCCCATTTCCTGCAATGGAAGGACGTAATTGCCAAGGCCCCCACCGGAACTGGCAAGACCTTTGCCTTCGGCATTCCCATGATTGAGCACATCGACCCGGAGGTGGAGGGCGTCCAGGGCTTGATTCTGGCCCCGACCCGGGAGCTGGCCATCCAGATCGGAGACGAGCTGCGGGGACTGCTGACCTATTACCAGGGCATCCGGGTGGCGGTACTCTATGGCGGCGCGGGGATCGGCAGCCAGATCAAGCAGCTGGAGCGCAAGCCCCAGATCGTGGTGGCGACTCCGGGACGGCTGATGGATCATTATAACCGAAAAACCATCCGCCTGGACAAGATTCAGACCGTGGTGCTGGACGAGGCGGATCGGATGCTGGATATGGGCTTTTTCAAGGACGTGACCCGGATTATCGATAAGGTGAAAAACCGCCGGAATCTGGGCTTGTTCTCCGCCACCATTTCCCAGGAGGTCATGACCGTTTCCTGGATGTATCAGCGGGACGAGGTGGAGATCACCGTGGAGCCGAAGCAGGAGGATCGCCCCGATATTGACCAATTCAGCCTCAGCTGTACGCCGCTGGAGAAGGCGGAGACCACCCTGCGCCTCATCCGCGCCCAGGGCTTTGAGCGGGTGATGATTTTCTGCAACACCAAGCACATGTGCCAGCGGCTTTGTGACGAATTCCAGCGGGCCGGTCTGGACTGCGACTGCATCCACGGCGATATCCGCCAGAGCCAGCGGGAAAAGACCATGCAGCGCTACCGGGAGGGAAAGCTGGCGGTGCTCATCGCCACGGACGTGGCCTCCCGGGGCATCGATGTGGATGATGTGGACTGCGTCATCAACTATGATATTCCCGAGGAAAATGAGTATTATGTCCACCGCATTGGCCGCACCGGCCGGGCGAAGCGAAAGGGTGCGGCCTGGAGTCTGGTGAGCAACTTCCCGGAGAAGGCCAAACTGGAGGAAATCTGCAAATTCTGCAATTTCACCATCCAGCCCATGGTGCTTGCGGCGGATGGCACGCTGACGGAGGAGAAAGTAAAGCCTTCCGCAGCACCCAAGAGGCGTTACCGTTGAATCCCCGGGAGGAGGGGTTCCTGCTGCTGACCAGCCATCTGGGCGACCCGGAACGGCCGGTGTTGACGGCGGCGCAGCTGCGGGTGCTGGCGCAGCGGGCAGACCTGCTGGAACCGGCCCAGCCGGAGCGGGACTTGACGGTGCGGGACTTGCAGCAGCTGGGATATAACCGGGAGATGAGCCAACGGATTGTGAATCTGTTGGCAGACCGGCAGAAGCTGGCAGCTTATTGCGCCCGGGGCGAGAGGATGGGCTGCATCCCCATTACCCGGGTCAGCACCGGCTATCCGCTGATCCTGCGCCAGCGGCTGGGACTGGACAGTCCCGGCTGCCTGTGGGCCAAGGGGGATCTGGGGATCCTGTCTACCCCGGCCATCGCCCTGGTCGGCAGCCGGGAGCTTCGGGAATCCAACCGGCGCTTTGCCGAGGAGGTGGGCTACCAGGCCGCCCTCCAGGGCTTGACCCTGGTGTCCGGCAATGCCCGGGGCGCGGATCGGACGGCGCAGGATGCCTGCCTTCGAGCGGGAGGCCGAGTCATCAGTATCGTGGCGGATGAACTGGCAAAGCAGCCGGTGCGGCGGAATCTGCTCTGGCTCAGCGAGGATGGCTATGATGAGGCGTTTTCTGCCCAACGGGCCTTGCATCGCAACCGTTGCATCCATGCCCTTGGAAGGATGGTTTTTGCCGCCCAGTCCGATTTGGGAAAAGGCGGCACCTGGGACGGTACGGTGAAAAATCTCCGCTTTGGCTGGAGTCCCGTGGCGGTATTTCGGGATGGCAGCGAGGCGGCGGCGGAGCTGGAGCGGATGGGCGCCTACGGCGTGGACACGGAGGCTTTGCTGTATTTTCTGTCTATTCCGGTGATAACCGAATCTTTTTTGTGAGGGTGAACGATCCTTGCCGCGCCGGTGGGTTTCCCGGCGCGGCAATTTGTTTTTATGGCGGATTCGGGCGGTTTTTGGGATTCCCAATCCAAATGGTTGACGCTTCGGCGCATTCGTGATACACTGACGGAAAGCAAAGCGAGGTTTCCTGTATGACGCGATTTTTTCAGAAGTGTGGGATCTTGGCGCTTGTCCTTCTGCTGGTGTTTTCCACGGCGCTGCCGGGAAACGCCTATACCCGGGGAGAAGCGTTTCATCAAGATTTGTCGGCCTGGATTCAATATGAGCCGTCCCGGCAGTATGTGGAGATGATGCTGGATCATTACATCCGCAAGGACGAGATGGTGCGCAGTACCCTGGATGGGGGCTTTGCGGCGGTGTTCCTTTTTGACGGGTGCTCGGATCACCTGCTGGATCCGGTGCTTTCGGATCTGTCCTATTATCGGGTCAGCGGTGTGTGCGTGGCGGTGAAGAAGGATGCCTCCGGCCAGCTGCGGATGATCTATTTTAACGACAGCTGCAGCACCATTCCGGACCGACCTCTGGAATACGGGGCATGGAGTCTGCCGGAGGTGGGAGACGTGGGCCCTGCCACCGTTGTGGATGGAACCTACCAGCTCTATTCCATCTATCACAAAGGAAAATACCGGGCCTTTCAGGTTCGGACGGAGTATCAAGATGGCACGCTGGACGCGGTGTATATGACGCCGGAGGGCTTTACCACGGCCAGAGCCAATGAGATCAATGTCCACACCCGCACCAACAATCACATCATCGAACGGGGGATGTGGTCGGCTGGCTGCCCGCTGGTGGGGGGAGGCCATGACTGGGAATTCTGGAAACTGGTGGAGTCGGTGTATTTTTCTTCCTTTGACACCTTTGAGGTGGATACCTTTGTGGGAACGCTGACCATCGACCGCCAATGCCTAAGGCGGGAGCTGTATACCCTCTATCAGAATCCGGACGCGGTGGATACCTTTTTGGCAAGATCCCGCCAGGAGCGGCCGGAAAGGTATCTGAGAAACTGCGGGAAACCGGAATACTGGGAAGCCGGGCAGACCCTGCTGGCCCATCGGGATACCAGCTTGATGACCCTGCCATGCAGCAACGCAACGGATGCCCGGTCTTTGAAAAGCATGTCGGTGGAGAAAGGGCAGACCCTGGAGGTGGTTGGCAGAATCACCAATAGCGTTGGCAATACCTGGTACCTTGTGAACCAGAACGGGGAAACCCGCTATGTTTATGGTGCGGATATGAAGAAGCAGACCTGGCTTGACCGGCTGCTGGGGATTTTTACGAAAGGCTAGGAGGAAATAACCATGCGCAAGCAGGATGTGATCGCTTTTTTTGACCAGTGCGCCCCCACCTGGGACGCGGAAATGATCCAGAACGGGGAAATCATCGCCGCGATTCTGGACAACGCGGAAGTCGGACAGGGGATGGATGTGCTGGATGTGGCATGCGGAACCGGCGTGCTGTTTCCCTACTATTTGGAGCGGGGGGTGGCCTCCGTCACGGGAATTGACATTTCCCCGGAAATGACGAAAATAGCAGCGGGAAAATACCCGGCGGAGCCGCGGCTGCGGGTGCTCTGCGGCGATGTGGAGGAGACCGCTTTTGACCGGAAATTTGACCGGATTGTGGTGTACAATGCCTTCCCCCATTTTCCGAACCCCAAGCGGCTGATTAAGACGCTGGCCGGTCTGCTGAAGGACGGAGGACGGCTGACCATCGCCCATGGCGCCAGCCGGGAGACCATCGACAACCACCACAGCGGCAGCGCCAGCAAGGTCTCCAACGGACTGATGCCGGCGGAGAATCTGGTGAAGCTGTTTGACTCAATGTTTGATGTGGAGATTATGATATCCAACAGGAGGATGTATCAGGTCAGCGGCGTGAAGCGGGATTTGCTGGCCCATTCTCACGGCGGTGTTACCCACACCCACGGCGGCTTGACCCATACCCATACCCACGGGGACGATGCCCACGAGCATACTCCGGGGGAGGACGCAACGCCGCTGCAGGAGCTGCTGGTGCTGATGAAGTATCTGGTCAGCCACAACGATGCCCATGCCCAAGAGGTGGCGGATCTGGCCCGGGAGCTGCAAAACGCGGGAAAATACGATGCTTACGACGAGATCATGGATGCGGTATCGGATTTTGATATGGTAAACGCCAAGCTGGACGCCATTTTGAGCAAGCTTACGGCGGAAGAATTCTGAGAAAAAGAGGTCTGGATTTTTCCCTTTCGGTGTGTTATACTGTACCGACATCCAATGCAGAAATGAGGTAACACCATGATTGACAAGGAAATTGGCGAGATTCGGCGGCACCTGCGCCGGGATCGCAGCAATATGACGGCCCTTTTCGGCTGCTATGTCAATGACAACAAGGAGATCATCTCCGAATTTCGCCAGTCCACCGGCATCATGCCGGAGAATGAATCCGATAAATATTTCGCCTTGCTCCGCCGGACGCTTTCCGGCACCCTGGGGAAAAATCTCATTGATATCACTTTCCAAACCAGCCAGGTAGCGGATTCTCCGGAGCACAAGCTGCTGATGGGTCTGCGGGAAAGCAAGCTGGAGGACGAGGAGCTGCGCGGGGAACTGTTCCGCAAGATCATCGACTCCGTGGTGCTGGAGGGGAATTACTTGATTCTGGCTGGCTGCGACAGCTATGACGTGCCCTTCAAGAGTAAGGACGATTCCACCCAGCACGACCAGTCCGAGGAGGTCTATACCTACATCCTTTGCACCATCTGCCCGGTGAAGCAGACAAAGGCCAACCTCCACTATGTCCCGGAGGAAAAGCTGTTCCACGATGGGGCCATGAACCAGATGGTTTCCGCCCCGGCCCTGGGCTTCCTGTTCCCGGCCTTTGACAACCGGGCCACCAATATCTATAACGCCCTGTATTACACCCACGATACCAAGGCCTCCCAGGACGAGCTGATCCAGGCCCTGTTCAACACCCCTGTGCCCCAGAGTGCGGAGGATCAGAAAAAAACCTTCGAGGCGCTGCTCACCACCTCCCTGGGGGAGGAATGCAGCCTGGATGTGGTGCAGACTGTCCACGACCAGCTGTGCCAGCGGATCGAGCTGCACAAGGAGAGCAAGGTTCCGGAGCCGCTGATGATCTCCAAGGAGGACGTGAAGGAGGTTTTAACTTCCTGCGGCGTCAGCCAGGAGCATCTGGCCAAGTTCAGCGTGGACTATGATGAGGCCTTTGGCTTTGAAGCCGACCTGCATCCCAAGAACATCATTGACAACAAGCATTTTGAACTGAAAACCCCGGACGTGGTCATCAAGGTGGATCCGGCCCGCAGCGACCTGATCGAAACCCGGATCATCGGCGGCGTGAAGTACATTCTGGTCTGTGCCGATGAAAATGTGGAGGTCAACGGCGTCAACATCCATATTGAGGAGAAGGAAACCGCAGCGGTATAACGCAAGCCCCGCGCCGAAAAAGTGCGACCAAATACCCCGGACACCGAAATGTCCGGGGTGCTTTATGTCGCTATGTTCCAAACAAAAAGCGTTTATTCAATATGGGTCTTCAACCATTCCAGCAGTTCGCTGTCGTCCATATCACCGGAGGCGACACGGAGAATTGTGGAAATCAAATCATCATCCTCATAAGAAAGCGTAATGTTGTTGATGTCCAGAAATACCAGCATGGCGTGGGTTCCAATGCGTTTATTGCCGTCCAGAAAAGGGTGATTATGAATGAGACCATAACCAAGCCGAGCCGCTTTTTCAAGAACCGTAGGGTACAACTCCTGTCCACCAAAGGTTTGAAGCGGCGTGTTGATTGCAGACTCAAGCAGTCCCTCGTCCCGCAACCCATCCATACCGCCGGACTGGACAACCAGCATGGAATGCAGCATCAAGATTTGCCGTTTGCTGAGAACCTTCATTTTGCCAGTTCCTCATACACATGGGCATTGCGCTGCATGAGCTTCGTGGATGAGAGAATTACATCATCATCGGCTGCCGCACGCATGGTGTCTGCCTGGTTAAATTCGTAGATAACATACCGCGGCGAATAGTTTTTCATAATCACTACACTGCCGTATTGGTCAACCAACCGGGCAACCTTTGAGAAATTCTGGTTGGCAACAGAAATCGGAACAATGGTATTG
>CAMEWZ010000036.1 GCA_945946745.1 uncultured Clostridia bacterium
TGGCCGAGGGCGACGCCCAGGAGCGGGAGGATCTGATCTATCTGGAAAAGCTGCCCCTGTTCCATCCCGACGGGACGGTTCTGGGATAAGAAAGAAAACAGGATGTGCATATCCGATTCATTCGGCAAAAGAACAATATCGTTGACGAATACCCTCCGTAGGGCGGCTTGCCCTCAAGCCGCCGCCTGCGACACAGAATTCGTATCGTGCACTTTACGGAGGGGCAACGGAACGCGGTTCGAAATACGGCGGCGGCTTGAGGGCAAGCCGCCCTACCGTGGCTGGTGTTCATTCGATAAAGAACCATGCTTTTGGCGAAAGCCGAGAAGCACAAAACATTGTATTCGGGCGGGCCGGGGGTTGCCGGCCCGTTTCGTGTTTGCCATGACCATCTGCGGGATGGCTTACAGCGTGATTACGGGAGAAATTGCAAAGTGATAATTCTTAAGAAAATTCTGTAAATCTTAAGAGATGATTTTGTAATTTTTTGTAATTTTCCTCTTGACATCTTGTAACCTCTATGGTATGATTTGGACATGAAAGAGATGCCGGGGCGTAAGCGGCGGCGCGGGACTTCCCCGATGGTTCGGCGGCGCGGCAAGCGGACGGCAAAGATTTCTAACTATGTAAATCAAATCATTAGGAGGTTTGAAAAAAATGAAAAACGCAATGAAGAAGCTGCTGAGCCTCGTTCTTGTGGCCATGCTGCTGGTCTCCGTCTTGCCTCTGGGCGCGATGGCGGCATCGGACTACGATGTCCATGTCGTTGTCAAGGATAGCAACGATGTTGAGTTGGTATCCCCCAAGGATTACCATGAGACCGCGGGGCGAAATGCTACCGCGCTTGAGTATTTGAATGATATGAAGTCTGACTGGAGTACTAGTTATACTGTTGTCAGATATTGGTTTAAAGAAGCTGGGGCGCAAAGCGGTCGGGAAGTTGATGCTGCTTATGAAGTAGCAAAGTCCGGTAATTTGACGATTAAGTTGCAGCACAAGCCTGTCACACTGAAGCTTGATGTTTATTTTAACGGAACCTATTCCACCACTGTTACTAAGGAAGTCCCTTATGGCTCCACTGTAGTTCTGAATGACGCTCTGGCAGCAGAAGCGGGTTATGGTAGCTACAATACGGATGTACGTACTACAAGCCTGGCTGAAGGTCAGTCTTTCGTTGCTGGTGATAGCGTTCCCGATGTCCAGATTTTCGTTGTTCCCGATAATAACAACGAGTCTGGTAGCACCAATAATTCTAACAACACCACTACCACCAAGCAGCCCATCACCCTACAGATCAAGAACGGCGAGGGCAGCAGCTATTCTGTTGTAAAGACTATTACTCAGACTCCCAGTGGTGATTCCGCTAAGGTCTCCGATATGCTGTACCACTGGTATGGTAACAAGAGTAACGATTGGCAGAACAGCTATACCTTCACCAAGGCCTGGAGCAGCGCTCAGCAGAAGGATGTGGGCTATGAGGGCTCTATCGCGGCTGGCGATACTGTTACAGTTATTCTGACTCCTAAGTCTACTCCCACTACTCCCACCAATCCCACTACTCCTCCCGCTACCGGTACTACTGGCAATATTTCTCTGATCGTTAAGGTCAATGATGTGACCAAGGTTCAGAAGTTTGTCACTAAGCAGAGCGATACTGTTAACAACCTGCTGAAGGATAATCTGAGTTCTGACTGGGCTTCTAAGTACACCTTTAACGGGTTCAAGGTTGAAGGTGAGCCTTACACCTACGGCAATCCCGATAGCACTGTTTATGCTGGTCAGACTGTGACTGTGTCTCTGTCCGGCGGCACCAGCAAGTACAACACCTGCAAGGTTCGTCTGCATGTGTTCTTGAACGGCAAGGTCAGTGAGGAAGCCCGTACTTTCGATATCACCTCCATGGCCAGTGACACCGTTATTTCCTTGAAGGAAGTCAGCAACTTCCTGCTGAACTACTACACCGCTACTACCAGCACCGGCATTAAGTTCGACGGCCTGTACAAGGCTGAGGGTGCTTGGCTGGGTAAGTTCGTTCAGGACAAGCGGCTTGATTCTATTGAGGATGTGGATGACCTCCTGGAGGCCGGTCATGTTGACATCAACATCATGCTGGACAATGCCAAGGCGAAGACTTCTTCCACCGCTGACTCCTCCAACCCCAAGACCGGTGACGCCATCTTCGCGCCTGTGGCTGTGCTGACCCTGTCCACCGCCGCTCTGGCTGCTGTGTACTTCATCAGCAAGAAGCGCGTGGTTCGTTAAACACAAGGATCCCTTACTTAGAACATCCTAATGAAAATACCCGGCAGCGATTTCGCTGCCGGGATTTTCCCTTTTCCGGGGGGCCGCCGAAGGGCGGGGCGGAGGGGTGCACCCCTCAGTCAGCTTCCCTAATAGGGGAGCCTTTACACTGGCAAACTATAATTTGGTGCACAGCGGCCTTGGCTCCCCCTATGGGGGAGCTGTCACGGTCTTTGGCCGTGACTGAGAGGGCCCTCTCCGCCCCCTTCGGGGGCACCTCTCCCATAGGGAGAGGCAAGGCGCGTAGGGCGCGAAATTGCTGTTTGGCGGCTTGAGGGCAAGCCGCCCTACCGTGGAGGGTGTTCATTCGATAAAGGGGAATTTTGTTCATTCGCACCGCACCCCTTGCCTCTCCCTCTGGGAGAGGTGGCAGCCGTCAGGCTGACGGAGAGGGCGACGGGGCACTGCATTGCCCTCTCAGTCACGGCCAAAGGCCGTGACAGCTCTCCCAAAGGGAGAGCCAAGGGTGCTTCGTTCATTAACGGACAATTTCGTGAACCAGGGAACGAAACCGAGCGGTGCCCAGGGGTGTGACGATAATTGCCAGGCTGGCGCACGCATTGACAGCGGCGGCGGCTTGAGGGCAAGCCGCCCTACGGAGGGTGTTCATTCGATAAAGAACAATTTCGTGAACCAGGGAACGATACCGAGCGGTGCCCAGGGGTGTGGCGAATACCGGCCAGCCTGGGCACGAATTCGCAGCGGGCCGTGCCCGCCGCCGCTTGCTTTTTTTGTTATAATATGTATAATAGAAGTATCAACATTTTAGGGAGGATTCTACCTATGAAATACGGCTTTGGCATCGATCTGGGGGGCACCACCGTCAAGATCGCCTATTTTGACGAGACCGGCAACATGCTGGACAAATGGGAGATTCCCACTGTCACAGATAACGGCGGCGCGCAGATTCTGCCGGACATCGCCGAATCCATTCACCAGTACATCGAAGGCTATGCCATCCCGGAAACCGCCATTCTGGGTCTGGGCATCGGTGTTCCCGGCCCGGTGAACGCCAAGGGCGTGGTCAATAAGTGCATCAACCTGGGCTGGGGCGTGTTCAATATCGCCCAGACCCTGTCTGAACTGACCGGGTTCCCTGTCAAGGCCGGTAACGATGCCAACGTGGCCGCTCTGGGCGAATTCTGGAAGGGCGGCGGCCAGGGCTGCGACAATATGGTGTTCGTCACCCTGGGCACCGGCGTGGGCGGCGGCATCGTGGTGGAGGGCAATCTGCTCCACGGCGCTCACGGCTCCGGCGCGGAGATCGGCCACCTGGTGCTGAACCGGGAGGAAACCGTCCCCTGCAACTGCGGCAAAAAGGGCTGCGTGGAGCAATACTGCTCCGCTACCGGCATCGTGCGGCTGGCAAAGCTCTACTTAAGCAGCCACGACGCCCCCAGCAAGCTGCGGGAGCTGGAAAATCTGACCTGCAAGGACATTTTCGACGCCGGAAAGGCCGGTGACCCCGCCGCGCTGGTGATCCTGGATCAGGTCTACCGCTATATGGGTGAGTTCCTGGCCAACGTCTGCTCCACCGTTGACCCTGAGGTGGTGGTCATCGGCGGCGGCGTCAGCAAGGCGGGGGATGTGCTGATTCAGGGCATCGAGCCTTACTTCCAGAAGTACGTGTTCCACGCCGCCTCCGGCGCCCGGTTCGCGCTGGCGTCTCTGGGCAACGACGCCGGCGCTTACGGCGCGTTCAAGCTGGCGCTGGACGCCTTCGGCTAAGGGCGCCGATCAAGACTTGACGGGATAGCAAACCCGGACGCTTTGCAGGCGTCCGGGTTACTTTATGTTTGCGTCCAGTTGGGATTCCAGCACCAGCTTTTCTCCGGTGAGGGGGTGGGTCAGCGTCAGACGTTTGGCACAGAGCATTTGGCTTTGCAGCCCCATTTCCTGGGAAAAGGCCTGGGATTCCGGCGTGCCGTACTGGGGGTCTCCCAGAATGGGAAAGCCCATGTAGGCGCAGTGTACCCGAAGCTGGTGGGTTCTGCCGGTGATGGGCTGTAGTTCGAGTTTACATAACATTCCGATTCGCTCCAACACCCGCCAACGGGTCACAGAGGGCTTTCCTTCCGGCCCCACATACCGCAGCAGGCTGGGCAGGGGACGCCGGGCAATGGGGGCGTCGATCAGCCCCGACGGGGCATCCGGAGCGCCGAAGGTGAGGGCGTGGTAGGTTTTTTGGGCGCCGGCGCTTTGGAGCAGGGTGTGGACATGGGCGTTCTTTCCCAGCAGCACAACGCCGAAGGTGTCCCGATCCAGCCGGGTCATGGGATGGAAGGCGGATTTTTGACCGGTTCTTTTGTAGTAGCCCGCTACAAAATTCGCCAAGGTTCCCCGGTTTTTTGACCGGGAGGGGTGGATGAGCATGCCCGCGGGCTTATCCACCGCCAGAAGATAGTCGTCCTCGTATAAAATCGACAGCGGCCCATCCTCCGCCGGATACTCCGGCGCCTCCTCATCCAGAGTCACGGTGATCACATCCCCGGGACGAATCGGGTAGTTTGTCCGCTGGGGGACGCCGTTGACCCGGAGAGAAGGCCCCCACTTCAGCTTGTTCATCAGCCCGGCAGACATATGCAGCTCCCCCAGAAGAAAGGACGACAGCCGCCCCTCCCGGGTGGCGATCCAGCGCAGTTCCATGGCTCAAGATTTGTGGTTTTCCGTCACCGCGCCGGTACGGTAGGCCTCCAGCAGCAGTGTCAGATCGTCAGCCAGGGTTTGCAGCTCCGCGCCCTCGTCGGTCTGGCTCACCAGCATCCGGGTTTCCAGCTTCTCGAAAATCACGCTTTCGTTCTCAATGTCGTCATTTTTGTGCAGGGCGTTGTATTTTCCGGTGAAGGGCTGGTGGCTGACAATCCGCAGCTGGCGGGAGTTGAAGATTAGGGTGTAGCCCGCAATGCCGGAGGTGGGCTGGTAGGCCTTGCTGAAGCCGCCGTCGATGACAATCAGCTTGCCGCCGCCCTTGATGGGGCTTTCGCCCTTGCGCACCTTCACCGGCACGTGGCCGTTGATGATGTGGCAGTGGGGGCCATGCAGGCCGAATTCCGCCAGCAGCAGCTCGCATACGGCGGGATCCTGGTAGTAGGTGTAGTAGGGGTTTTTCGGCTCCGTCCAGGTGCGCTCGTCCTGGAGAAAGCGGCGCTCGAAGGTGGTCATCCGATCCCGGCCGAAAATGGGGCTGTTTCGCCCGGCCCACAGCCACCACAGGAAATCCAGGCCGAACTGACGCTCAGCGCTGCCCCGCTTGTCGTAGTAGGCTTTTCGGGCGGTTTTCTCCGCGTAGTCCAGGAATTCCCGGCCGGAACGCTCCTTGCCGCCGATGGTGAAGGACAGGAGACGACCATCCTCCGTCATGGGGATGCAGCCGTGGAACAGGAGGTTGCCGTTGCAGATTTTGTACAGGCCGCCCTTGGAATAGAGGAAGCGGACGTGCTTTTGCAGCTTTTCGCTGTGGACGAAGGAGTCTGTCAATTGGTTGATGACGTGGCTTTCTTCCTCCGTCAGGGCGTAGGGGTCGGCGGGATCCACCGTGGGGAAGTCGCAGTCCAGCAGGGGGTAGGTTTTCTCATCGATGGTGATGGTTTTCTGCTGGTAGTCGATCTTGTCCAACAGCAGCCGGTCCGCCATACCGAATTCCGGACGGCGCAGCAGCTTCTGGCCCTCCAGCTTGAACAGGATGATGGTGATGGCCTTGTACATCCGGGCGGAAAGCAGCTTGTCCTTTTCGGTGTACTGGTCGGCATCGGTGCCGGTGAGCTTGACTTTGAAGCATTCGGTATCGCAGTCCCGGTAGACCTCGTTGGCGAAGATGCTTAGCGGCCGCAGGGAGATGCCGTAGCCCGTTTCGATGACATCCAAATTGTTGTAGCGGATGGAGTTGCTCAGCACCGTGGCCACCAGCGTCCGGGAGCCGGAGGCCGCGCCCATCCACAGCACGTCGTGGTTGCCCCACTGGATGTCCACATTGTGGGTCTGCATCAGCGAATCCATGACGATGTCCGCCCGGGGGCCACGGTCGAAGATATCGCCCACGATATGGAGCTTGTCCACCACCAGGGCTTTGATGACGCCGCAGATGGCCTGGATCACATCGCCCGCCTGGCCGATCTGGATGGTGGTGTTGATGATGTTCTCGTACTGATCCCGGCGGGCACCGCCCTCCTCTGCCAGGTGCACCAGTTCATCGATGATCTGCTCATAGTCCGCCGGCATGAAGGAGCGAACCTTGCGGCGGGTGTATTTGACGGAAACATGGCGGCAAAGCTCCACCAGACGGTGGATGGTCAGCCGGTACCATTCCTCCAGATCCGCCTGCTCATCCGCTACCAGAGCCAGCTTGGCGGCGGGATAATAGATGAGGGTTGCCAGGTCGTTTCGATCCTGGCGACTCATGGAGTTGCCGAACAACTCCTCCACCTTCTCCTTCACCTCGCCGGAGGCGGAGTTGAGAATGTGCAGGAAGGCCTCGTGCTCGCCGTGAATGTCCGACATGAAATGCTCGGTGCCCTTGGGCAGATTCAGCAGTGCCCGCAGGCGGATAATCTCCGTGCCCGCCGCCTGGACGGTGGGGTATTGCTTTGCCAGCAGCCGCAGATAATGCAGCTGCTCCGGGGTGAAGGTGCGTTTATTTTCCATAACCAAGTCGCCTTTCCATAACCTTTTCCTTATTATACCGGCTTTTTTTCGGCAGGGCAAGAGGATCAGAAAAAATTTTTCTAAAAAAAGCAGTCTGGTACGTTGGTTGTTGCCCTTTTTAGGGCAACATTTCTGGTTTTCGAGCGTAAGGGTGAAAGGATGGGAGATATGGCGAGACGGAAAAAACGGGGGCTGGAGGAGCGGATTCCGGATGGGGATGTGGCACGGCGGGATGTGGTACGGCGACTGGCAGAGCTGGCCTTTGGACGGGCAAATGATTGCGTGCGGCTGGCGTTGGAGGAAAACCCCGAGCTGGATAAGCTGGATCTGAGCTTGCTCAGCGAGGTCAAACGCAATGAAAAGGGCTTGGTGGAGATCAAGCTGGTTGACCGGCTCCAGGTGCTGCGGCAGCTGGCGGAGGCGGTGGGGGAGGAGCCGGATGAATTTGAGGAGCTGCTGCGGGCCTTGCAGGGAGGTGGGGGTGAATCGGTGCTGTGATGTTTTCGGAAAAACAGAGGACGGTGCTGACCTGGTGGACGCCGGGCAGCCCCCACTTTGAACGGGAGGCCATCCTCTGCGATGGGGCGGTGCGGTCGGGGAAAACCCTGGCCATGGGACTGGGGTTTTTCCTCTGGGCCATGAGCTGCTTTCATGGGAAAAAGTTCGGCGTCTGCGGAAAGACCATCACCTCCCTGCGGCGAAATGTGCTGTCGGAGATCCTGCCACGGCTGACGGAATTGGGGATGCGGTGGCAGGAGAAACGGTCGGAGAATCTGGTGACGGTGACCTTCCGGGGCCGGGAAAATCAGTTCTACATCTTCGGCGGACGGGACGAAAGCTCCGCCAGTCTGATCCAGGGGATTACCTTTGCCGGGGTGCTGCTGGATGAGGCGGCACTGATGCCCCGCTCCTTCGTGGAACAGGCCTGCGCCCGATGCTCCGTGGCGGGGAGCCGGCTTTGGTTTAACTGCAACCCGGCGGGGCCGAATCACTGGATGTACAAGACCTGGGTTTTGGAGGCGGAGAAGCGGAACTGCCTGCGGCTGACCTTTACCATGGAGGACAATCCTTCCCTAACGCCGGCCATCCGGCGGCGGTATGAACGGCTGTACACCGGGGTGTTTTACCAGCGGTTTGTGCTGGGGAAATGGGTGCAGGCCGAGGGGCGGGTGTACGACTTTTTCACCGAGGAAATGGCAGTTTTTCCGCCGGAACACTGCGACAAGTGGTACATTTCCTGCGACTATGGGACGGTGAACCCCACCTCCATGGGGCTTTGGGGGAGAAGCCAGGGGGTGTGGTACCGGGTGAAGGAATTTTACTTCGATTCCCGGGCAGCGGGGCATCAGATGACCGACGCGGAATACGCCGGGGCGCTGGAAACCCTGGCGGGGGGACGGGAGATCACGGCGGTGATTGTGGATCCCTCCGCGGCCAGCTTCCTGGAGGTGCTGCGCCGCCGGGGCTGGCGGGTGCGCAAGGCGGACAATGATGTGCTGGGAGGCATCCGGCTGACCTCGGACTGCTTGAAAACCGGAAAAGTCGTGATCTGCCAGGGCTGCTGCGATTGCCTGCGGGAGATGGAGGAATATGTCTGGGATTTGAGCAGCGGGTGCCGGGACAAGGTGCGCAAGGAGCATGACCACGCCATGGACGATATGCGCTATTTCGTGTCCACGGTGCTGGGGCGGAAGCAGGGCGGCGTGGCGGCCTGGGCGGTGGAAAGGAAGGGCTGAATGCGGGATTGGGAGGTTTGTGACAGCCTTCTCTATTAGGGGAACCAAGGCCGCTGCGCTTGCCTCTCCCTATGGGAGAGGTGCCCCCTATGGGGGCGGAGAGGGCCCTCTCAGTCACGGCTGCGCCGTGCCAGCTCCCCCAACGGGGGAGCCAAGGCCGCTGCGCGGAAAACTACAATTTATCGTGCTGGTGGGTTCATCTGATGAGCGTGAATTCTCACAATTTTGCATTTTGCATTCATAAGAAGGGAGCGGTTTTTTGAAACGGAAGAAGAAGGAAGGCGGGGGCGTGGCGGCGGTTTGCCAGCTGCGGGGCGGAGACGTCCACCCCTTTGGGGCCATGCGGGGGTTTACGCCCCTGGGCGGCGGCGAGGAACGGGTCTACCGGGAAATGCGGGAGGCCATTCCGGTTCTGGATGCGGCAGTGGGAAAAATGGTGCGGCTGTGCGGCGGATTTGAGGTGAAGTGCCGCAATCCGCAAGCCCAACAGAGGCTGAACGAATTCCTGCGGATGATGCCCTGCGGCCGGGGACAGATGGGAATTGAAAGCTTCTTAAGCGGTTACCTGGACAGCCTGCTGACCTACGGCCGGGCGGTGGGGGAACTGGTGGTAGCCGGGGGAAAGCTGCGGGCGGTTTGCTGGGGGGATGTGACGGCCCTGGAAGTGGAGGAGGGGGACAATGCCCTGGACATGGTGCTGTGGGGAAGGGATGAACATGGGCTGATGCGGCCCCTGCCTTACCAGCATTTGCTGCTGTTCACCACCATGCATCCGGAGCCTGCCCATCCTTACGGTGTGAGCATGTTTCGGGGGATGCCGTTTTTGGCAGACATTCTGCTGAAAATCTATCACACCATCGGCGTGAACTGGGAACGGGCAGGGAATATCCGCTACAGCGTCATCTGCAAGGGCGCAGAGGAGCTGGATCCCGCAGCGGCGCAGGAGCGAGGCAGGGCCGTGGCGGAGCAGTGGGCCAAGGCCATGGAGGACAGCAAAAACGGTACGGTGCGGGATTTTGTGGCCGTGGGTGATGTGCAGATCAAGGTCATTGGGGGAGAAGCGCCGATTCTGGATTCGGAAGTGCCGGTACGGCAGATCCTGGAGCAACTGGTGGCCAAAACCGGGCTGCCGCCCTTCCTGCTGGGCTTAAACTGGAGCACCACGGAACGGATGAGCACCCAGCAGGCGGATCTGCTGACCTCGGAGCTGTGGGCCCTGCGGCGGACGGTGGAGCCTGCCATGCGGAAGATCTGCCAGACCTTCCTGGCCCTGGAGGGCTTGGACAACCGGGTGGAGATCGTTTGGGACGACATCAGTTTGCAGGATATTACCCAGGAGGCCCAGGCGGATCTATACCGCGCCCAGGCGGAGAAGTGCCGGGCTGAGGGACGAGAATAAAGGAGGAGACGGAAATGGAGATCAGAAAAGAGGCTCAGGCGGCAAGCAGCGGGACGCCCACCGCAGTACAGCTGGAGGCAATCAATGCGCTGGCCAAGGCGCGGCTGAACGGGGAACAGGTATACGTGTTTTCCCTGCGGCTGTGTGACGACCAGATCGACCGGGATTTTGAACGGTTTGACGAGGCGGCGCTGCCGGGGCTTGCCAAGCTGTTTATCGGCAAGACGGGCATCGTGGATCACAGGTGGAGTACGGAGAATCAGGTGGCCCGGATTTTTGAGACGCAAGTGGTGCGGGAGAAGGGCACAAGCTACATCAAGGCCTGGGCCTACATTCGCCGGGGCGGGGCAAACGATGAGATCATCGCCGACATTGAGGCGGGGATCAAGAAGGAGGTTTCCGTGGGCTGCGCCATGGGCCGGGCGGTTTGCTCCGTCTGCGGCAGCGAGTATGGCACCTGCGGGCATCTCAAGGGGGAAAGCTACGAGGGGCAGGTTTGCTGCGCCATTTTGCAGGAGCCGGTGGATGCTTACGAATTCTCCTTTGTGGCGGTGCCGGCCCAGCGGGAGGCGGGGGTTCTGAAGGCCCTGGGCGGCAAGCGGAAGCTGAAGGAGCTGGCAGAGGAATTCGGCGCCCAGGGGGAATACCGGGTGCTGGCAAAAGATGCGGAGCTGGGACGGCGCTACCGCAAAGAGCTGGAGGACAATGTGGTGCGGCTGGGTCTGGCGCTGGAGCTGGGGGTTTCGGAACCGGTGCTGCGGAATCTGACGGGCGTGGCGGCGGCGGAGGATCTGCTGGCGCTGAAGGAGGCGCTGGAGGGGCGGCTCGAGGAAATGCTGCCTGTGACGCGGCAGCTTGGCGGCGGGGAAAAACGGGAGAGCGTGGAGAGCGGCTTTCTGATCTAGCGGCCGCCAGTGGCGGCGGACAATGCGTGCGCGGGCTGGGCAATAGTCGTTACACCTTTGGGCACTGCTCGGTATCGTTACTGCGGTAAATTGGTGTTTCTTGGTAAGTCCCTTGCCTCTCCCTATGGGAGAGGTGCCCCCGAAGGGGGGCGGAGAGGGCCCTCTCAGTCGCGGCTGCGCCGTGCCAGCTCCCCCATAGGGGGAGCCAAGGACGCTGCAATTGAACTGATTATGGGCGTTGTTATCGATGTGAAATTGAAAATGGGGATCCTGTTTTCAATTTTTCATAAACTATTACTTTTTGGGAGGAAATGAAACATGGGTTATGACAATCTGAAACTGGAAAAGGGTATGTATCGGCAAGAGGGTATGAGCTTTACCCAGGTGCTGGAATCGCTGGATCCCAGCGAGAATTACCGGGGCACCGCTCTGGAGGGCACCGACGCCTTCCAGCGGCAGCTGAAGCGCTTCGGCATCCGGGCCAAGGGGGCGGGTTCTTCCCCTGTGGAGAAGTTCTTCCGCACCATGGACTCTGCCGTGCTGTTCCCGGAGTACATTGCCCGCACCGTCCGGCAGGGTATGGAGGAAAATGATATCCTACCCGCCATCACCGCGACCACCACGGTGATCGATGCCATGGACTACCGCTCCATCTACTCCAATCCCACCGATGACGACAAGGCACTGAAGGATGTGGCCGAGGGCGAGGCCATCCCCGAGACCGAGGTGAAAACCAAGGAGCATCTGGTGAGTCTGACCAAGCGGGGCAGAATGCTGGTGGCGTCCTATGAGGCGCTGCGGTTCCAGAAGCTGGATCTGTTCAGTGTGATGCTGCGTCAGATCGGCGCCCACATCCAGAAGCAGCAGCTGGCCGACGCGGTGAAGGTACTCATCGAGGGCGACGGCAATGACAATGCCGCTGTCCAGTTTACCATCGGAACCAGCCCCATTTCCGGTACGAAGGGAACGCTGGGTTACGACCAGCTGGTGGAATTCTGGGGCCAGTTCGATCCCTACACCATGAACACCCTTCTGTGCTCCACCGGCACCATGACCAAGCTGCTGAAGGTGCCCGAGCTTCAGAATCCGCTGACCGGTCTGAATTTCCAGGGCACCGGCAAGCTGACTACGCCCCTGGGCGCCCAGCTGCACCGCACCGGCGCGGTAGCGGACGGCGTGATTATCGGTCTGGACAACCGCTATGCCCTGGAGCTGGTACGGGCCGGCGATGTGCTGGTGGAGTATGACAAGCT
>CAMEWZ010000037.1 GCA_945946745.1 uncultured Clostridia bacterium
CCGTACGCTTGCCGTAGCCGTTGACGGTGACGGTGAGCAGGGTCTTGCCCTCCTCCGCCTTCTCCGCGCCCACCACAAAGTCCCCATCGGTTAACAGAATTCCGCGAACGCCCGCCGCGTCCCGGCCCATGGGCCGCACGTCGTTCTCGTTGAAGCAGATGGCCATGCCCTGGGCCGTAGCCAGCAGGATGTTGTCGTTGCCGCCTGTGCGGATGACGTTAATCAGATGGTCGTCCTCGTCCAGGGTGATGGCCCGGATACCCGCTTTCCGGTTGGTTTTCAGGGAAATAAAGGGGATCCGTTTCACGGTGCCCTTCCGGGTAACCATCATTAGGAATTCATCATCGTCAAACTCCCGGGTGATGACCATGGCGGTGACCTTCTCCCCAGGCTCCAGGGGCAGCACGTTGACAATGGCGGTACCCCGGGCGGTGCGGCCCGCTTCGGGAATCTGATAGCCCTTCCGATGGTGGACCCGGCCCAGATCGGTGAAGAACAGCATATGGTCATGGGTGGAGGCGATGGTCAAAGACTTAACGTAGTCCTCCTCCTTCAGGTTCTGGGCGTTGACACCCCGGCCGCCTCGGCTCTGGGTGCGGTAGGTATCCACGGGCATCCGCTTGATGTAGCCCTCGTTGGACAGGGTAAAGGCACAGGTCTCCTCCTCGATCAGATCCTCGATGTCAATCTCGTCCTCGATCTCCTGGATCTCGGTTTTCCGCTTGTCGCCGAACTTGTCCCGAATCTCGATCAGCTCCTCCCGGAGCAGGGCTTTCAGCTTGCCCTCATCCGCCAGCAGTTCCAGATAGTAGTTGATTTTCTCCAGGAGTTCGTCATACTCATTTTGCAGCTTCTCCCGATCCAGACCCTGGAGGGCTTTCAGCCGCATGTCCAGAATGGCCTGGGCTTGAACGTCATCCAGGCCAAAGCGCTCCATCAGCTTTATCTTGGCATCATCATAGGCGGAACGAATGATGTGGATGACCTCGTCGATGTTGTCCTGGGCGATGAGCAGGCCTTCCAGCAGGTGGGCGCGCTCCCGGGCCTTACGCAGGTCATACTGGGTGCGCCGGGTTAGGATTTCTTCCTGGTGCTTGAGGTATTCGTCAATGATCTGCCGCAGGGAGAGAATTTTGGGCTGCTTCTGGTTGTCCACCAGCGCCAGCATGATGATACCGAAGCTAGACTGCAAGGCAGTCTGCTTGAACAGGTTATTCAGCACCACTTGCGGATTGGCGTCTTTTTTCAGCTCGATCACCATCCGCATACCATTGCGGTCGGTCTCGTCCCGGAGGTCGGAAATGCCTTCCAGGCGCTTATCCTTCACCTGCTCGGCGATGTTCTTGATGAGCTGGCGTTTGTTCACCTGATAGGGCAGCTCCGTGACGATGATCCGCATCCGATCCTTGCCGAATTCCTCAAACTCCGTCCGGGCGCGGACAATGACCTTGCCCCGGCCAGTGGCGTAGGCTGCCCGAATGCCGCTGCGGCCCATGATGATGCCGCCGGTGGGGAAATCCGGGCCGGTGATATGCTCCATCAGATCCGTCAGTGTTGCCTCGGAATCGTCCAGCACGGCCACGCAGGCATTGATGACCTCCGTCAGATTGTGGGGCGGAATGTTGGTTGCCATGCCCACGGCGATGCCGGAGGAACCGTTCACCAGCAGGTTGGGGAACCGGGAGGGCAAAACCCTCGGCTCTTTCCGGGTTTCATCGAAGTTGGGATCCCAGTCCACGGTTTCCTTGTCGATGTCCCGGAGCATTTCGTTGGAAATTTTGCTCAAGCGGGCCTCGGTATACCGGTAAGCTGCCGGGGGGTCGCCGTCCACGGAGCCGAAGTTGCCGTGGCCGTCCACCAGCATATAGCGCATGGAAAAATCCTGGGCCAGACGCACCATGGCATCGTAAACGGACGCGTCACCATGGGGATGGTACTTACCCAGCACATCACCCACGCAGGTGGCTGACTTTTTAAAGGGTTTGTCCGAGGTCAAGCCGCTTTCGTACATGGTGTACAGAATCCGGCGGTGAACCGGCTTCAAGCCGTCCCGCACGTCGGGCAGCGCCCGGCCCACGATAACGGACATGGCGTATTCAATATAGGACTTTTCCATTTCGTCCACCAGGTTCGACTGGGTAATCACCTGGTCGGGAAACCGGATGTCCTCGGGTTTATAGCTGCGGTTATGTGCCAAAGAAAGCACCTCCATATAGTATGCAATTGACAATTAACAATGTACAATTGACAATTATGGTATCCCCTTCGGGGATAATTTAAATTTTAATTCCGTCGCGAAGCGACACCACAATTGTCAACTGTCAATTTTCAATTGTCAATTATTAAATGTCAATATTCACAGCATATTTCGCGTTCTGCTCAATCCATTCCTTCCGCGGCTCCACCTGCTCGCCCATGAGGACGGTGAAGATGGCATCCGCCCGCTGGGCGTCCTCCAGGGTGATCCGGCGGAGCGTCCGCTTTTCCGGATCCATGGTGGTCTCCCACAGCTCGTGGGGATCCATTTCGCCCAGACCCTTGAACCGGCTGATATCCACCTTGGCGTTGGGATTGTCCGCGCGCATTTGAGAGGAAATGGCGTCCCGCTGCTCGTCGGAGTAGGCGACCTTGGTGGTTTTGCCCCGGGTCAGCTTATACAGCGGCGGCACCGCGGAATAGACATAGCCATGCTCAATCAACGGCCGCATATACCGGAAGAAGAAGGTCAGAAGCAAAGTTCGGATATGGGCGCCGTCCACGTCCGCATCGGACATGATGACCACCTTGTGGTAGCGCAGCTTTTCAATGTCGAATTCCTCTCCAATGCCCGCGCCCAATGCCACAATCAGAGGATATAGCTTATCGTTGCCGTAAATTTTATCGGCTCTTGCCTTTTCCACGTTCAGCATCTTGCCCCACATAGCCAAGATCGCCTGGAACCGGGAGTCCCGGCCCTGGATAGCGGAGCCAGCAGCGGAGTCGCCCTCGACGATGTATATTTCGCAGAGGCTGGGATCCCGCTCGTTGCAGTCCTGAAGCTTGTCCGGCATCTGTCCGGATTCCAGGCCGGTTTTCCGGCGGATGGACTCCCGGGCCTTCCGGGCAGCCTCTCTGGCCCGGTTGGCCATCATGGCCTTGTCCAGAATGGCCTTGGCGGTCTGGGGATGCTCCTCAAAATAGGTAGTCAGCTGATCGTTCACGATCTGATCCACCAAAGTACGGATATAGGCGTTGCCCAACTTCGCCTTGGTCTGGCCCTCGAACTGGGCGTCCGTCAGCTTCACGGAGATGATGGCGGTGATGCCCTCCCGGCAGTCCTCGCCGGAAACCTTGTCGTCCCCCTTGATGATGCCGTTTTTCACGCCGTAGGCGTTCAGCACCCGGGTCAGAGCGGTTTTGAAGCCCGTCTCGTGCATACCGCCCTCCGGGGTGCGCACGTCGTTGGCAAAGCTCATCATGAATTCGTTGTAGCCGTCGTTATACTGCACGGCCACCTCGGCAGAGGCGTCTCCCTTGCTGCCGCTCATATAGATCACGTCCTGGTGCAGGGGCGTTTTGTTCCGGTTGCACCAGATGGCGAATTCCCGGATGCCGCCCTCATAGCACATGGTTTCCGTGATCTGCTTTTCCTCGTCCCGGTCATCGGTGATGGTGATGGACAGCCCGGCATTCAGGAAAGCCTCCTCCCGCATCCGCTCGTGGAGAATTTCGTAATCATACACCAGGGTGTCGAACATCTCCGGGTCTGGCTGGAAGGTGACCTCGGTGCCGGTTTTGTCGGTTTTTCCCACGATTTTCATTTCCTGGGTGATGTGGCCCCGGGCGAATTTCATTTCGTAGATGTTTCCATTCTTATGAACCCGCACCCGCAGCCACTCCGACAGGGCGTTCACAACAGACGCGCCCACACCATGCAGGCCGCCGGAAACCTTATAGCCGCCGCCGCCGAATTTGCCGCCGGCATGCAGCACGGTGTACACCACTTCCAAAGCGGGCCGTCCGGTCTGGGGCTGGATGTCCACAGGGATACCACGGCCGTCATCGGTGACGGTGATGGAATTGCCGGGGTTGATGGTCACGGTGATGTGCTTACAGTAGCCCGCCAGCGCCTCGTCGATGGCGTTGTCCACGATCTCATAGACCAGGTGGTGCAGGCCGCTGCTGGATGTAGAGCCAATATACATACCAGGGCGCTTGCGAACCGCCTCCAGGCCCTCCAGAACCTGAATCTGCTCCGCGCCATACTCTTGGGTCACTTTTGTTTCGTCAGACATTTTTGTCCTCCCATGTGATTGCAATTGACAGTTGAAAGTTGACAATTGACAATTATGGTATCGCCTTCGGCGATTATTTCATTTTGCGTGAAGCGCACACCGTAACTGTCAATTGTCAATTGTCCATTGTCAACTAATAAATGATTTTTCCATTTCTAATAGAAATTGTCTTTCCAAGTTTTGTAAACCGTCCTTCTTCGCAGCAGGTAATGAACACCTGGCCGGAGACGATTTGATTCAGCACAAAATCCTGCCGTCCGGGATCCAGCTCGGACAGAACATCGTCCAGCAGCAGCACCGGCTCTTCCCCCCATTCCCGGGCCATCAGCTCCCGCTGGGCCAGCTTCAAACTGATGGCGGCTGTCCGGGTCTGCCCCTGGGAGCCATAAATCTTCAAATCAATGCCGGACAAGGTGACGGTGAAGTCATCCTTGTGGGGGCCGGTCAGGCATTGGGCCGCCTCCAATTCCGCCTTCTGGTGCGTTTCCAGATGGGCCAGCAGATCCTGGGTCAGCCGGCTGACCGGGGCAAAGGGATCGGACACCGTGGAAACGGTTTTGTATTCCAGCCGGAAGTCCTCCGCGCCGCCGGAAAACTGGCGGTGATAGCCCGCCGCCGCCTTTCCCAGGGCGTCATAAAATCGGGCGCGGTAGGAAATCAGCAGCGCGCCCACCTGGCACAGCCGGGTATTGTATACCGGCAAAAGATCCAGCAAGGCCGGGTTTTCAAACCGATCCTTTAAAATCCGGCTTTTCTGCTCCAAGATCCGATGGTATTCCGTCAAGGCCGCGTCATAGTTGGGTCTAAGTTGACATAACCCGGAATCTCCAAACCGCCGCCGCTGGGCTGACCCGGTTTTCAGCACCATCAAGTCCTCCGGGCAGAACAACACCGTTGGCAGCACACCGGCGATATCCGCCGTAGAGCGTTTTTTGGCCCCGTTTCGGTACAGCTGCCGGGGCCGATTGTCGGGAAACAGGAGAAACCGCAAGGTTTGCTCCCGCTCCTGGGAAAAAACGGTTCCTTGAACCTCCCCAAAATCCGCCCCAAAACGCACCATTTCCCGGACTTTTTGCGCCCGGAAGCTTTTTCCGCTGCCAAGATAGGCGATGGCCTCCAGCAGATTGGTTTTCCCCTGGGCGTTGTCTCCCACGATCAAATTGACCCCGGGGTCAAATTCCAGGGATGCCGCCTCATAATTGCGGAAGGAGCGCAGCGAAAGGGTTTCTACCTTCATAGCTGGGCGCAGATCAGATATGTCTGCTCCTGGTAGCCGAATTTGTCACCGGGGTGCAGCTTTTTTCCCCGCATATCGCAGACCTGGCCGTTCACCGTGACCTGTCCCTCCTGGATCAGCACCTTGGCTTCTCCGCCGGACATCACGGCGTTAGCCAGCTTCATGGCATCCTGCAATTTGATATATTCTGTGGTAATCGTCACCGGAATGACGTTTTCCTTCTTTTTCACCGTTACTTTCATACGCACACCACTCCCGAAGACGGCTTGCCCCCAAGCCGCCTATTTTCCTTACGGAATACACGGCGGGCTGAGGGCAGCCCGCCCTACCATTTTCATTACACGTTCTTGATCCTAACCGGCAGCACCATATAGGCAAAGTCAAATTTCTCGTCCACAGGTGTCAGCACAATGGGGCTTAATCCATTGGTCAGCTCCAGGGTCACTTCCTCGGAGGGCACCGCCCGCAGGGCGTCCGCCAGATACCGGACGTTGAAGCCGATTTCCAGCTCCTTGCCGTCCCCCGCCAGGGAGCAGCGATCCTCCGCGGCGCCAATGGTGGTGGAGGTTCGCATCTGCACCTCCTGGTTTCCAAAGATGCAGCGAACAGGACTTTTGTATTTTTCCGAGACGATCAAGCCAACCCGATCCACGGAGGAGGATAGATCCCCCACATTGGCCACCAGCTTGACGGGGCAGTTGGTGGGCACCACCCGCCGCCAATCCAGAAATTCTCCGTCCAGCAGACGGCAGACCAGGGTTGCTTTGCCCATCTGGAACAGAATGTGCCGGGAACCCAGGGTAAAGGCTGCATTGTCCTCCGTGTCCGTGACGATTTTTTCCACTTCCTTCAGTCCCGCGGCAGGCACCACAAAGCTCAGCTCCCGTCCGGTCTCCTCCTCGGGGTGGAAGGTTCGGCGGGCAAGACGGAAACCATCCACCGCAATGGCCGTAATAGAATCGTTGGTCACCTCAAATTTCACGCCGGTGTGAATGGGACGGCCCTGGTTTTCCGATACGGCAAATATGGTGCCGGAGATCAGTTCCTTCAGCTTGCACTGGGGAATCCGAATGGCCCGGCCGTCGTTTACATCCGGCAGCTCCGGATAATCCTCCGCGGATTCCGCGGAGATGGTGAAGGAGGCATAGCCTGCCCGGATGGACACCTTGTAGCTTTCATCCACCACAACGGTCACCGGCCCCTCGGGCAGACGGCGCACAATGTCGCCGAACAGCTTCGCCGGAAGAATGCACTCCCCGGGGTCGGATACCTCCGCGTCGATATCGTAGGTAATGGCGGTTTCCATATTATAGCCGGTGAGACTCAGACCCATCCCGGCCTTGCAGAGAATACCTTCGATGACGGTAAGGCTGCTTTTCTGGGCCACGGTTCGGCCTGCGATATTCAGCCCTGTAACCAACATGTTTTTTTCACAGGTAAAACGCATCGTCAAATTCCTTTCTTGCAAAATAAAGATAGAGATAGTTCTCTATCATAGGTTTGGATAGTCGTGGTAACAGTAGAGAAAAATTATGTGGAAAAGTGGGTTTTGGTTTAGGGATGCAAGACTTTTTTCTCCACAGGGCAATGTGGGCTTTCGAAAACTTTTCCACAGGGACTGTGGAAGGATTTTTTTCGTCTGTTTTTTCCACAGGTTGGGTTTCCACAATTCACAGGGGCTGTGGAAAAAGTGGAGAGTTGACAGTTGACAGTTATGGTATCGCCTTCGGCGATGATTTTCATTCGTCCGCGAAGCGGACACCGAAACTTTCCATTTTTCACTTTCCACTGCCATTACAGGCAGGAGTTGATATTCGCCGTAATGTCCCGGATGTTGTTTTGCATGTTGGTATCCCCGTTTTTCAGAGCCACCTCCACCTTGCGGATGGCGTAGAGCACCGTGGAATGATCCCGGGCAAATTCCTTGCCAATGTCCGGCAGGCTCAGGTTGGTCAGCTTCCGAATGAGATACATAGCCACCTGGCGGGCTTCTGCGGTGCCCTTGTTTTTCTGGGTGCCCCGGAGAACGGATTCGTCCACGTTGTAGAACTTGCTCACCTGGGTGATAATCAGCGCCGGGGTGGGCAGGGCGTTGCCCTCGGACTTGAACATGTCGTCAATGGCCCGGGAGATGTTGGGCAGATCCAGAGGCATGTTGTTCAGGTCCCGATAGGCCAAAATCTTTTTCACCGTGCCTTCGATCTGCCGGACGTTGTTGGTGATGTTGATGGCGATGTAGTTGCACACCTCGTCGTCCAGGTTCAGCCCCAGCTGCTTGGCCTTGTTTTTGATGATGGCCATTCTGGTCTCGTAATCCGGGGGATTGATGTCCGCGATCAGACCCCACAGGAACCGGCTGCGCAGCCGCTCCTCCAGGGTGAGCATATCGTCGGGCTTCCGGTCGGAGGTCAGGACGATCTGCTTGTGCTCCTCGTAGAGCTTATTGAAGGTATGGAAAAATTCCTCCTGGGTGGATTCCTTACCGGCGATGAACTGGATATCATCCACCAGGAACAGATCCGCCTCCCGGTATTTGGAGCGGAATTCGATGTTTTTGCCGTTTTTGATGGCGTCGATCAATTCATTGGTGAACTGGTCGCCCTTGATATAGACGATGTTGGCGTTGGGATTTTCCTTGCGGATGCCGTTGGCGATGGCATACAGCAGATGGGTTTTGCCCACGCCGGGAGGCCCGTAGAGAAACAGGGGATTATACACCTGGCCGGGGGTTTTGGAAACCGCGATGGCGGCGGAATGGGCGAACCGGTTGCTGGGGCCAACCACGAAATTGTCGAAGGTGAACTGGGGGTTAAAATCCATGGCGGCGGGAGCGGCACCCTTGCTTTTTCGGGCGTTCAGCTCCTCGTCCCCGAATACCAGCAGCTTGGCGTCGGAATTGAAAATCTCCTTCAGCGCGTCCTGAATATAGTCGGTACAGCGGCGGCGGATGATCTCCCGGCGGAAATCCGAGGGAGAATAGAGAATCAGATTGTTTTCGTTCAGCTCCACGACCTCGGCGTCATCGAACCAGGCCGATACGGTGACAGCGCCCAGGCGCTCTTCCATATGGCTTAAAACCTTTGCCCAAACATAGGCGGATGAATACATGATGCGGCTCCTTTCCGTCTCTTTCTGGAAGCCCAAAGAAATCACAGGCGGCTTCTGCTTTCGCATAAGGCAGCGCCGCATAATGGGGCAAGGAGATTCGGCGAGAGATTTTGACACAAGCGGATCCGCCGAAGTCCGATGGCACCATTGTGCGGTATTGCCAGAATTATTCACCCTAAATTTTATCACATTTATCCACAAAACACAAGGAGATTTTGTGGAAAAGCCAAGAAAATCCTGCCGAAAAAATCCCATTTTTTCTGGTTAGAACTGTTCAGCTTTTCCCGGCATTCTTTCCGAAGGCAGCGGCTTGCCGGAACGGGGGACATCTTCATGGACAACCATGCGCCTTGGGTGGACAGATATACAATTCCCGGCGGCGGCAGTTTAAATTTTCGTCAAAAAAACGGATTGACCCTGTAGAAAACCTATGTTAAAATTGGTGATTAATAAGCAAAACATCTCTGTCGCCTTGGGCAATGGCAGCGCCATGCGGCAGGGAAGAAGGGTTACGGGAGCGATACCATGCCGACTATGAAGAAATTCTGGACGTATTTGGTGATTGCCTTTGTGGCCATGGTGGCCGCAGTGAACTATGAGCTGTTTATTTTTCCCAACCAGTTTGCCCCGGCGGGCTTGAACGGCATCTGCACCATGGTGCAGTACATCACCGGCATCAGCGTGGGATATTTAAGCTTGATCGTCAACGTCCCCCTGGCCCTGTGGTGCTATCTGGAGGTCAGCAAGCCGGTGGCTCTGCGGAGTATGGTATATGTCATTACCTTTTCTCTGGGGCTGCTGATTTTGGATCGGGTGGATTTTTCCACCGTTGCCTATGCCACGGATAACGGCACCAGCAAAATTCTGGGCCCCCTGGTGGCCGGTATTATTCAGGGCTATGTCTATTCCATTCTGGTCAAGGCCAGCGCCTATACCGGCGGCACGGATTTTATCTCCGCGATATTACATAAGCGCAGCCCGGAGAAGTCCTTTTTCAGCATGAGCTTCGCCATCAATTCCCTCATTGCCGTGTGCAGCTTCTTTGTTTACGGCTATCAGATGGAGCCGGTGATTCTGTGCATTCTCTACTGCTTCATGTCCACCACCGTGGGGGACAAGCTGATGAAGTCCGGCCGGGAGGCCATCTGCTTTGAGATCATCACCGACTATCCCCAGGAGATTTCCGACGAAATCATCGAAAAGCTGCACCACACCACCACCCTCATTCCCGCCAAGGGCATGTATTCCGGCCACGAGACCAATCTGCTGATCTGCGTGGTGAACAAGAACCAGGCCACCACCGTGTCGGCGATCTGCAAGGGGTATCCCAACACCTTCGCCATCGTGGATCCGGTTCGGGAGGTCATGGGCAATTTCAAGCACATGAGCACCAGCGGCAAGGAAGTCAAGGAAGTCCTGGACGCGGGAGATGGAAAAACCTTATAATCAATTGTCAATTATTTATATTTAGGAGGAAAACCCATGGCTTACTACTACCCGGAACCCAGCCACACCTTCAGTGAGTATCTGCTCATTCCCGGCTATACCTCTGAGGAGTGCATTCCCGACCGTGTCAGCCTGAGAACACCCCTGGTGAAATACCGCAAGGGTGTGGAAGAACCGGCGATTTCTCTGAATGTGCCCTTGACTTCCGCGGTGATGCAGTCCGTGTCCAACGACACCCTGGCCATTGCCCTGGCCAAGGAGGGCGGCATCAGCTTTATTTTTGGTTCCCAGACCATCGAGAACCAGGCCGCTATGGTGGCCCGGGTCAAGGGTTATAAGGCGGGCTTTGTGACCTCCGCTTCCAATCTGACGCCCGACGCCACGCTGGCAGACGTGCTGGCGCTGAAGGCCCGCAACGGCTTCTCCACCGTGGCCATCACCGAGGACGGCAGCGCCAACGGCAAGCTCTTGGGCATCGTCACCAGCCGGGATTACCGGGTGTCCCGGATGGATCCTTCCGACAAGGTCGCCGACTTCATGACCCCCCGGGCCAAGCTCATCACTGCCCCCAAGGAGACCACGCTGAAGGAGGCCAACGATATCATCTGGGCGCATAAGCTGAACAGCCTGCCCATTGTGGATGATAACGATAATTTGCTGTATTTCGTGTTCCGTAAGGACTATTCCTCCCACAAGGAAAATCCCCTGGAGCTGCTGGACGATAAGAAGCGCTACCTGGTAGGCGCGGGTATCAACACCCGGGACTACGCCACCCGGATCCCCGCTCTGCTGGAGGCCGGTGCGGATGTGCTGGTTATCGACTCCTCCGAGGGCTACACCTGCTGGCAGAAGAACACCATCCAGTGGGTGCGGGAGCACTACGGCGACACAGTGAAGATCGGCGCCGGCAACGTGGTGGACAAGGACGGCTTCCGGTTCCTGGCGGAGGCCGGCGCGGACTTTGTCAAAGTCGGCATCGGCGGCGGCTCCATCTGCATCACCCGGGAGACCAAGGGCATCGGCCGTGGCCAGGCCACCGCGCTGATCGAAGTGGCTGCCGCCCGGGATGAATATTTCAAGGAGACCGGCATCTATGTGCCCATCTGCTCTGACGGCGGCATTGTCCACGATTACCACATGACCCTGGCTCTGGCCATGGGCGCGGATTTCTTGATGCTGGGCCGGTACTTTGCCCGGTTCGACGAGTCCCCCACCAACAAGGTGATGGTAAACGGCGCCTACATGAAGGAGTACTGGGGCGAAGGCTCCAACCGTGCCCGGAACTGGCAGCGCTACGATCTGGGCGGCTCCGCCAAGCTGAGCTTTGAAGAAGGCGTGGATTCCTACGTCACCTACGCAGGCCCCCTGCATGACAACGTGGAGGCCTCCTTGTACAAGGTTCGCTCCACCATGTGCAACGTGGGCGTGACCACCATCCCCGACCTCCAGCGGGACGCCAAGCTGACGCTGGTATCCTCCGTCTCCATCGTGGAAGGCGGCGCCCACGACGTAACCCTCCGCTCCGCCTCCAACGTAAAATAGGCCGCAGGGCGGCCAGCCAATGCGTGCCCGGGCTGGGCGATCATCGTTACACCATTGGGTACCGCTCGGTATCGTGACTGCGGTAATTTGTAGTTTCACGCACCAGTCCAAAGCCTTCTCCTTGAGGAGAAGGTGGCCCGGCGAAAGCCGGGTCGGATGAGGTGTAGCCGTGATAGCGGCGTTACCAGGTTACGAATTCGCTGAAAACTGTCCATCCTTGCAACGCTCTACTGCACACCTCATCAGTCAAAAATCAAAGATTTTTGACAGCTTCTCCTCAA
>CAMEWZ010000038.1 GCA_945946745.1 uncultured Clostridia bacterium
GCCCGTTTTATCGTGGCCAGGCGCCACGGCCCGCTATTCCAGCCTCACTACCCCCATCGAAACCAGTACGGCCCCAAATAGAGTTAGGAGTTTGGAGTGGTGCGTGTGGAGCATGAGAGGAAGTGAGTGAAACACTCCATACTTCACACTCCACACGGATCATTAAAATCTTCCGTAGGGATCGGGGAGCTTCTTGGGCTCCGGATAGGTTTCCCCGTGGGTGTCCACGGTGATGGAAGCGATCTTCTGCTCGGTTAGGGGACGGTCGCTGGGATTCGTCTTGACGGAAGCAATGGCATCCACCACGTCCATGCCGCTGGTCACCTTGCCGAAGGCGGCGTACTGGCCGTCCAGGTGCTTGGCGTCGGCATGCATGATGAAGAACTGGCTGCCCGCGGAATTGGGGGAGGAAGAGCGGGCCATGCTGAGAACGCCCCGCTTGTGCTTCAGGTCGTTCTTGAAGCCGTTGAAGAAGAACTCGCCCTTGATGCAGTAGCCGGGGCCGCCCATGCCGGTGCCCTCGGGGCAGCCGCCCTGGATCATGAAGCCGGGAATGACCCGGTGGAAGATCAGGCCGTCGTAGTAGTTGTGATTGCACAGGTCGATGAAGTTGTAAACGCTCTGGGGGGCCTTGTCGGGGTACAGCTCACCCTCGATGACGCCGCCATTTTCCATGGTGATTTTAAACGTAGGATTCATTGTCTCATTCTCTCCTTCATAGCCCGGTCGATCTGACGCTTGGCGTCCCGTTCCGCCGCGGCTTGTCGTTTGTCGTAAAGCTTCTTGCCCTTGCACAGGCCAACCTTCACCTTCACCCGGCTGCCCTTGAAATAGACAGACAGGGGGATCAAGGAAAACCCATCCTGCTTGACCTTGCCGTAGAGCCGCATGATCTCCCGCTTGTGCATCAGCAGACGGCGGGGACGGCGGGAATCCACGTTGAAACGGTTTCCGTGGTCATAGGGAGAGATGTGCATCTGGTTTAGGATCAGTTCGCCGTCCTTGATGCCGCACCAGGCGTCCTTCAGGTTCAGGGTGCCCGCCCGGATGGACTTGACCTCGGTGCCCACCAGCTCGATGCCTGCTTCGAATTCTTCTTCCACGAAGTATTCGTGATAGGCTTCCCGGTTCCGGGCCATGACCTTTACGCTTTCCTTTTCCAGATGACTCACCTCCTGCACAGGGTTTGTAAGTATTATAGCACAACTGTCAAGTCAATCAAACAGGAATTTTTCCAAATCTTCCGTGGAAGTAAAGGAAAAATCGCACAATTGGCGCATCTGTTGGCTCAGCTCCGGGCAGTCCAGCCGTCCCCAACCGGCAAAGGCAATGGGCGTGCCCACCTTGCTGGCCATTTCCCAGGCGGGCTTCATGTCGTCTACCACCAGAAGCTGGTTCGGCTTTAAGCTGTATTTTGCCATGATCTGATCTAAGGGGTAGGTGCTGGGCTTGCGCTTTTCCTCCGGCAGGTCCCAGCCGTAGATGTCATCCGGGAGAACGCCGAAATGGGCAGTGTAGTCCCGGGTGATATTCTGGATGCAGGAGTGGGACACCACGCAAATGAGACCGCCTTCCTCCTTCTGCCGCCGGATGACGTTCCCAATGCCGGGGAAGGGGGCGGGGGTGTGGTGGACGATGTAGGCCTGCCAGCCGTGGTATTCGTCCTCGATCTCCTGCTCCGTAAAACCATACCACTTCCGGCACATATCGGCAAAGCCCAGCTGGAAGCAGCCCCGGGTGTATTCCTCCAGGGTGATCTTGGTGCCGGGCCGGAACTGGTCTAAAATGTAGCAGAAAAAGGGATAATTCACGGTGGCTTCGCTTTGGACAACGGTATCGTCGTGGTCAAGGACAAGGCAGGGATATTTCAGCATAGGTTTCTCCGTTTTCTATTTTAAAATCAAAGGGTTTTCGGCGCCGGACCAAAGGCATAGCAAGCATACTTTTGGGGCTTTTCCGGGTCGTAATAAACGAAAATGGTCTCTCCCTTTTGAGGGACGCGATAATGGATGGGGATATAGCGCTTTCCTGTGTAGGAAATGCTGCCTACTTGGTAAGAAAACGTGATGATTGAGGGATATACGGCACCGTCTCCGGAAAAGCGGCGAACCGGTTTGGTGTTCACTGTGAGCCACCAGCAGCGGCTGACTTGGGTGACGCTGCCTTCCGTGCAGCAATCCTTGGCGATAATACCGCTGGAACCGATGCCAAACAAGCGAAGAAGATTCATAAAATCGTTCCTTACTCTTAAAGTGCTCAAGGCATAAACCTTTATTTCATTATACCAACTTCCGCCCAAATCCGCAACCAGGAAATTCCTCTTGCCAATTACGAACGAATGTGCTATAATAAAACAAAAACGGTGGTGAACGGTATGGAGATGTGTCCTGTGGACGTGATTTCGGTGTGCAGCGCGGCGGGGGATATCCGTCCTCTGCGGCTTCGGATGGAGGACGAGCAGCGGCAGCTTTTGCGGGTGGATATTGACGAAATTCTCAGCAGCAAGGAGATTCAATACGTGGGCATCGAGGCCACTGTGTTTCTGTGCCGGGCCACGGTGCGGGGGAAGCAATGGCTGTTTGAACTGAAATACACCATCCGCACCCATACCTGGTGCCTTGTACGGAAGGTGATGTGACATGGCGGAGCGGGTGATCTTTCATGTGGACGCCAACTCGGCGTTTTTAAGCTGGAGCGCCGCCTACCGGGTGAAGGTACTGGGGGAGGAGCAGGATCTGCGGGATGTCCCGTCTGTGGTGGCGGGGGACAAGGAATCCCGGCACAGCATCATCCTGGCCAAATCCACCCCGGCGAAAAAGTACGGCATCCATACCGGGGAACCCTTGTTTCAGGCGTTGGAAAAATGCCCGGAGCTGGTGGTGATCCCCCCGGATTATGCGCTGTATGTCCAGGCAAGCCGGCACTTCGTGGATCTGCTGCGGGAATTTTCTCCGGCGGTGGAACAGTATTCCATCGACGAGGCTTGGGTGGATATGACGGGCACGGAGCGGCTTTGGGGAGCGCCCCGGCTGGCGGCGGAGCGGATGCGCCAGCGGATCTGGGAAGAACTGGGCTTTACGGTGAACGTGGGGATTTCCTCCAATAAACTGCTGGCAAAAATGGCAGGAGATTTTGAAAAGCCAAACAAGGTGCACACCCTGTTCCCCGAGGAAATGGAGACAAAATTTTGGCCCCTTCCGGTTCGGGATTTGTTTCTGGTAGGCGCGGCTACAGAACGGAAGCTGAAGATGCTGGGCATCTACACCATCGGCGACCTGGCGAAGGCGGACGGAAAGCTGCTGAGAAAGCGGCTGGGCAAGCACGGAGAGACAATCTGGCATTTTGCCAACGGCCGGAACGCCGATGCCGTGACTCCGGAACCGGCGGAGAACAAGGGCTACGGCAACTCCACCACCACGGCCACGGACGTGACCGCGGTGGAACAGGCCCGGCAGGTGTTATTGAGTCTGTGCGAGACGGTGGGGATGCGCCTTCGCCGGGATGGCAAGTGCGGAAGCTGCGTCAGCATCCACCTGCGAACCAATGAATTTCAGCATGTTTCCCACCAATGTGTTCTACATGGCGCGACGAATATCACCACGGAGCTTTTTGAAGCGGCCTGCCGTCTGTTTGATGAGGCCTGGGACGGGGTCACCCCTCTGCGGCAGCTGGGGGTCCAGGTGACCCGGCTGAGCGGAGAGCCTTACCAGCAGTTTGACTTTTTCTCCGGCCTGACCCCGCAGCAGTTCGAGCGGAAGCTGCGGCTGGACGAGACGGTGGACGCCCTCCGGGACAAATACGGCGAGGACATCATCCGCCGGGCGAAATTCGCGGGCGGTTCTGAGCCTCACATGGCAGGAGGCTTAAGCAAAGAGCGGCGAACCGGCGTCACAAAACCGGTGCCCAAGGAATTTTAGGGTGGAAAAAAGGAAAGCGATTCGGTATAATAAGGCTACAATGAATGGACAGTTGACAATTGACAGTTTACAGTTATGGAGTCCCTTTGGGACATTCATAAAATTTATCGGCAAACTGCACTTAAAAAATAGATGCGGCATCTTCTGTAATCATCAATTGTCAATTGTCAACTTTCAACTGTCAACTGAGAAAAGAGGAACCGACATGGCAATCGTAACCTTTTATAACTGCGATCCCAAGGACGCGCCGAAAACCACCATGCCTGCCCACTTAGGGGCCAACGCAATTCTGACGTTTCGGGGAAAGCTGCTGCTGGAAAAGCGCCGGGACTCCGATATCTGGGGCTTAGTTGGCGGCGGCTGCAAAAAATGGGAAACCGGCCGGGAGGCCATCGCCCGGGAAGCCTACGAGGAGCTGGGAGTGCGCATTCCCAAGGACAAATTTCAAAAGCTGGACATCTATGACAACCCCGGACGCATCGCCGCCTTCCGGGACGGCAGCATCTGGCGAATGGTGATCGTAGTCTACGGCTACGAATTTCCGGAGGAACCGGTGCTGCGCATCAGCAGCGAATCCAAGGAGCTGCGGTTTTTCTCCAAGGAGGAAATTCCGGGCATTGAGATTGCTGTCACCCACGCCGATATTGTGCAGGACTGGTTCGCCAACGGGGGAAAGGGATCCGCGCATTCATGAATATACAATTTTTGAAAAAATACTTGTATATTCACAGAAAGTATGCTAATATACACATTGACGGTGCAGTATCCTAGTCGGCGCGGCCATTTTCCAGGAAGGGCCTAAAAATCCTTTGAAGGGCACATCGATGAAGTCCCTGGTGTCTGCTTATTACGCCCAGTTTTGGGTGGATGCTGGGGGTTAAGGATCCAGGGCGCGCTCCAATGGCATGGAGCATACGACCCGGTTTCCGTGGAGACTTGAACCTTGTGCGACGACGGGTAGAGCCCCGGGAGGGGTCCGATCGCGTACGAATCAGGTATGAACCTGCAAGGCGGTGCACAGAATCGTGTGCTGCGTGCAGCGTAGCCTGCCTTGAAGTGAGCCTGCGGGGAAAGAAGATCAGACAGCCGGCGGTTATGGCCATAACCGCTGTTGTTATCGCTTCTGGAAACCATGCTTGCAAAAGAGGCTAAGACTGTGGCACGCTCTGCCGTGGAAAACACCTAGGCTGTCTTAACCGGACAGGCGGGGGATTACAGTACGGACTAAGTGGCAATCGGGTACCCATTATTCTGGCAACATTTGGGCGGACGGATCAAATGGAAACGGCCTGTGCGGCAACGGCAGGTTCTGTCCGGTGAAAAACAACCCGACCTAAGCCGTAAGATTTATCCCGCCTGTTACCGTCATTTCCATATATTACCATTCTCACGAAGGAGAATTTCTGTGGCAAAAGCAGACCCTGACGCTTCCAAACGGGAGCGCAGCAGAACGACCCGGTGGGTCGTCACCATTTTCTTTGTAACGATTTTTATCTCCGGTATGATTTCTCTGATATCGGACGAGGTTATGGCAAACAGCAGTCTGGTTGTGGCGTTTTTGATCCTGTTTGTCATCATTTTTGTGGGCATCATGTTTGATGTCATCGGCATGGCGGTGACCGCCGCCGATGAAAAGCCCTTCCATTCCATGGCAGCGCGGAAGGTACCCGGCGCCCACGAGGCAATCCGGCTGCTGCGCAACGCCGAGCGGGTCAGCTCCATCTGCAACGATGTGGTGGGAGACATCTGTGGCGTTGTTTCCGGCTCCGCATCCGCGACCATCGCGGCATTGATTCTTTCCCATACCGACTTCGGCTGGCCCCGGGGTATCTCGCTGGTGATGTCCGCCCTGGCAGCGGCTCTGACCGTGGGCGGCAAAGCCATCGGAAAGACCTTTGCCGTTAATTCCTGCACGCAGATAGTCCATTTGGTTGGCAGGGTGATTTATACCGGAAACCGTCTGTTCCGGAAAAAGAAAAAGTAATGTAAGGTTGTGTCAATCGTGAGCATTTTAGAGAAAGTGAACGGTCACGAAGACCTGCTGTCCTTAACCGATCAGGAGCGGCTCCAGCTCTGCGGAGAGATTCGGGCGTTTTTGATCGATTCCGTTTCCCGTACCGGCGGCCATCTGGCCGGAAATCTGGGAGCGGTGGAGCTGAGTGTCGCCATTGAAACCGTTTTTAATACAAGGAAGGACCGCCTGGTATTCGATGTGGGTCACCAGTCTTATGTGCATAAGCTGCTGACCGGCCGCCGGGCGGACTTTGCGCACTTGCGGCAGTACGGCGGTATCTCCGGATTTCCCAAGCCTTCGGAGAGTGAAACCGATGCGTTTGTGGCAGGTCATGCCTCCAATTCTGTTTCCATTGCTTTGGGCATGGCCCGGGCCAGGACGCTCCAGGGGCAGGATTACCAGGTGGTGGCCCTAATTGGCGATGGCGCCTGCACCGGGGGCATGGCCTATGAGGGAATGAACAACGCCGGTGTCAGCGGCGAGCCCATGGTCATCATCCTCAATGACAACGAGATGTCCATTGGCCGGAATGTGGGCGGGGTATCCCGGCATCTGTCCCGTCTGCGTTCCAGTGAAAATTATCTGGAGGCCAAGAAGATCTACCGGCGGGTGATGAAAAAGCTGCCGGGCGGCAAGGCGATCTACGAGCTGAGCAGCCGGGTAAAAAACCGCTTTAAGCGTTTCTTCTTGAAAACCACCATTTTTGAGGACATGGGCCTGACCTATCTTGGCCCCGTGGACGGCCATGATCTGCCTGGCCTGATCACCTTGCTGGGCATGGCCCGGGATTTGCGTGAGCCGGTGCTGGTACACGTGATCACCAAAAAGGGCAAGGGCTATCCCTATGCCGAGCAGGATCCGGCCAAATTCCATGGCATTGGCAAATTTGATCCGGAGACGGGAAAAAAGCTGGCGCCTAAGGTGATAACCTATTCCGATTCCTTCGGCCAGTGTCTGACGGAGCTGGCGGAAAAAGACGCGCGCATCTGCGCCATCACCGCAGCCATGCCCGGCGGAACGGGGCTTCTGGAATTCCAGAAGCGTTTCCCAAAGCGCACCTTTGACGTGGGCATTGCCGAGGAGCATGCCATCTCCATGGCTGGCGGCCTGGCAAAGCAGGGGATGATTCCGGTGGTTGCACTGTATTCCACCTTCCTCCAGCGGGGCTACGACCAGATCATGGAGGACATCGGCCTGCTAGGCCTGCATGTGGTGCTGGCCATTGACCGGGCAGGCTTGGTGGGGGACGACGGCCCAACCCACCACGGTGTTTTTGATGTGGGCTTCCTGCGGCAGGTGCCCGGAATGCGGATTTTGACCCCTGCCAGCCTTGCGGAACAGCAGGATATGCTGCGCTGGGCCACGGAGGAATACGATGGGCCTGTGGCAATCCGATATCCCCGGGGCGGGGAGGGCAGCTACACTGGCTCCCACTGGCATGGCCTGGAGGGCGCGCTGGTGGCCTGTCACCGCCAGGGCGAGGATGTGACCCTCATTACCTACGGCTCGCTGCTGGACAATGTGCTGGGAGCGGCGGAAATCCTGGCCCAGCAGGGCGTGAACGCCACCGTGCTGCGGCTGCTGACGGTTTCCGATCTGCCAATGGAGGAGATAGCCCAGGAGGTTGCTCCCTCCCGTCCGGTGATCGTGGCGGAGGAGGTCTGCCGCGGCTCCGGAATCCGGGAGGAGCTGGCTATGGAGCTGGTCAGACGATGCCCAGGCTGCCGGGTTGACGGCATCGATCTTGGCCGCCGGTTTGTTCCCCACGGCGCGCAGAATGCGCTGTATGCCCATTGCGGTTTGGACAGTGCGTCCATTGCCGCGTTTGTAAAGGAGGCGGTGGCTCGGTGAAGGTAAAAAAACGTTTGGACGTTCTGCTCACAGAGCAGGGCTACACGGACAGCCGTTCCAAGGCCCAGGCGATCATTATGAGCGGCCTGGTCTATGTGGATGGCCAGAAGGTGGATAAGCCCGGCGTCTCCTTTGAAGAAACGGTTTCCCTGGAGGTTCGGGGCGCGGTGTGCCCCTATGTCAGCCGGGGCGGGTTAAAGCTGGAGAAGGCGCTGCGGGATTTCGGCGTGAATCCTGCGGGGTACGTTTGCAGCGATTCCGGGGCGTCCACAGGCGGCTTTACCGACTGCCTGCTACAGCAGGGGGCGAAAAAGGTGTTCGCCATCGATGTGGGCTACGGCCAGCTGGACTGGAAGATCCGTTCCGATGACCGGGTAGTGGTGATGGAACGTACCAATATCCGCTACGTCACACCGGAGCAGCTGGGCGAGCCGCTGGATCTGTCCGTTGTGGATGTCAGCTTCATTTCTTTAAAGATCGTACTTCCCACCATCAAGACGCTGCTGAAGCCCACGGGCCAGGTGGTTTGTCTGATCAAGCCGCAATTTGAGGCAGGAAAAGAGAAGGTAGGAAAAAAAGGCGTCGTCCGGGAACCAGCTACCCATAAAGAGGTTCTGGATCAGTTCGTCGCTCTGGCCGGGGACTTGGGATTTCACATTTTGGGTCTTACCTATTCTCCGGTGAAAGGTCCGGAGGGGAATATTGAGTTTTTGGCGCATATCAGCCTGGATGCGGTGGGCGGAATCCAACCGGATACCGCCGAAGTGGTACGGCAGGCCCATGAGGCGCTGGATAAGGGAGCCAAAGAATGAAAAATGTGATATTGACTCCCAATCCCTATCGGGATAAAAATTTCCAAACCGTCCGGGCGGCCCAGCAGATTCTGAAAAACGCGGGCATCCAGACCAAGCTGTGTCTGCCCTTTGAGGTGGATCGTTCCTATGACCTTCCCAAGGATCTGCGGTTTTCCCGGCTGGATCGGGAGCTTCCCAATGCGGAGCTGGTGATTTGCTTCGGCGGGGACGGCACCATTTTGCACACGGCCAAGGCAGCCACCCGCCGGGGGATCCCCATTTTGGGGGTAAACATCGGAACCATGGGATTCATGGCCGAGCTGGAAAGCACGGAGCTGGATGCTTTGGCGAGTCTGGCCAAGGGGAATTACACCCTGGACAACCGGATGATGCTGGATGTAACCATTCAGCGGGATCGGGACATTTTGTTCCACGATATCGGTCTGAATGATGTGGTGGTGACAAAGGGCACCGTTGCCCGGATCGTCCATCTGGAGGTCAAATGCGATGGCGTCCAGGCCATGGAGTACGGCGGTGACGGACTCATCGTGTCGACCCCCACCGGTTCCACTGCCTACAGTCTCTCTGCTGGCGGCCCCATCGTGGAGCCAGAGGCAAAAAATATCATCATTACCCCCATTTGTCCCCATGATGTGGTCAGCCGCTGCATCGTGGCTTCGGACAAGCGGGTGGTTACAGTGGAAATGGTTCACAATGCCCGCCGCAACGCCTACCTGTCCGTAGACGGGGGAAAGGCTGTGCGGCTGAACATGGGGGATCTGGTGACCATCCGCAAATCCCATTTGGAAACCAAGCTGGTTCGATTGAAGGATCGCAGCTTTTATGATGTAGTCAGCGCAAAATTTCAGAAAGACTAAGAGGTGAAGAGAATTGAAATCGAAGAGACAGGCAAAGATCATGGAGATCATCGCCACAACCAATGTGGAAACCCAGGAGCAGCTTCTTCAGCAATTGCAGGAGGCCGGCTTCACTAGCACCCAGGCAACCATCTCCCGGGATATTAAGGAGCTGCGCATTGTCAAGGAGTTGACCAGCTTAGGAACCTACCGCTATACCACGGCGGCCCGGGAAATGCCCAGCACCTTCTCCGGACGGTTGAACACCATTTTCCGGGAGTGCGTCACCAGCTATGACTATGCCCAGAATATTGTGGTGATTCATACTCTGCCAGGCCTGGCCAACGCGGCGGCCTCTGCGGTGGACGCCATGGGTATGAGCGTGGTGCTGGGCACCCTGGCGGGTGACGATACCGTTGTGGTCATCATGCGGGACATCAACGCCGCCGCCGCTTTCTGCGGAGAGATCAAAAGCTTGATGAATTGACCGTAGGGAGGAATCCGTTATGCTGAGCCTTCTGCATATTGAGAATATTGCGGTGATCGAGTCTGCGGATATTTCCTTTGACCAGGGCTTCAACGTTCTAACCGGTGAGACCGGTGCGGGTAAATCCATCGTCATTGACGCCATTTCCGCCATTTTGGGAGAGCGAGCCTACCGGGATATGATCCGCACAGGCACGGCAAAGGCCTCTGTCCGGGCAGTGTTCACGGAGGTTCCGGAATATCCCTGGTTCGGGGAAAACGGCGTGGATTATGACCCGGAGACGGTAATCCAGCGGGAGATCTACCTGGACGGAAAAAACGTGTGCCGGGTCAACGGCAGCTTGGTGTCTGTGTCCATCCTGCGTAAGCTGGGCATCCAACTCATCAACATCCATGGACAGCATGATTCCGCCTCCTTATTTGACGAGGAAAACCACCTGGCTTTTCTGGACGCGTTCGCGGATAACGAGTGCCTGCGGATGGATTACGGCGAGAAATATGCCGCCGTCGCCAAGCTGCGCCGGGAGATCGACGCGCTGACCATGGACGAGGGCGAGAAGCTGCGCCGGATGGAGACGCTGAAATACCAGATCGCCGAGATCGAAAAGGCGGAGCTGGAGCCGGGGGAGGACGAAGCTCTGGAGGAGCGGAGAAAGCTGCTGCAAAACGCGGAAAAGCTCAGCAACGGCCTGGAAGAAGCGGTGGAGTGCCTGTACGGCGGCGAGGATACCGACGGAGCCGCGGGCCTGCTGGCCCAAGCGGAGCATGCCCTGGCGAAGCTCAGCCGCTTCAGCGACAGCTTTAACGCCATGCACGAGCGGGTAGCGGACCTAATGTACCAGGTTCAGGACGCGGCGGAGGAGGTTCGGGATGCCCGAGACGATCTGAGTTATTCCGCAGACGAGCTGGAGCAGATCGAATCCCGGCTGGATGTGATTCACAAGCTGCGCCGAAAATACGGCGTGACCTGCGAGGACATCCTGGCCTATCTGGATAAGGCCAAAAAAGAATTAGATGAGATCGAGTTTGCCGACGACCATCTGGAGCGGCTGAAAGGCAAGCTGAAAAAGGCGGAGGACGCCGCCTGGAAGGCGGCGCTGACCCTGCGGGAAAACCGGAAAACCGCGGCCAAGGCCCTGTCAGAGCGGATATTGTCGGAGCTTGCCCAGTTGGATATGCCTCGGGTGCAGTTTTCCTGCGAATTCCGGGAATTGGAGCTGACCGGGAGCGGCGCGGATGCGGTGGCTTTCTACATGTCCGCCAACGCCGGCGAAGCCTTGAAACCTTTGAGTAAGGTGGCCTCCGGTGGTGAGCTGGCCCGGATCATGTTGGCCATGAAAAATGTATTGGCGGAGAAGGATCAAGTGGGCACCTTGATTTTTGACGAGGTGGACACCGGCGTGTCTGGCCGGGCGGCCCAGAAGGTAGCCCAGAAGCTGCGCAGCGTGGCTGTCCACAAGCAGGTGCTGTGCGTGACCCATCTGCCCCAGTTGGCGGCGCTGGCCAATACCCATCTGCTGATCGCCAAAACCGAGCGGGATGGCCGCACCTACACCTCCGTGACGCCACTGGACTTTGAGGGCCGAAAGCGGGAGCTGGCCCGGATCATCGGCGGCGCCAGCATCACCGAGACCACTCTGAAAAGCGCGGAGGAAATGCTCCGTGGGTAATTCGGGAAAAATACGGATTTTTTCTTGACAAATCCCCGGAATTTTGTTAGGATAATGCGTACGGAACAACGCAAAACGCTTTGAAAGCCAAGGCTTTCAAGCCTTT
>CAMEWZ010000039.1 GCA_945946745.1 uncultured Clostridia bacterium
GCGCCGAAGTAGACGCTGATGGTGTAAAAGGTGGTTTCCGTGGAACCAAGCATCACGGCGGCGGTACGACCAACCAGGGAATCTACCCCATACTCTGCCATCAGCTCCGCACCCACTGCCAGAGCGGCGCTGCCGCTTAAGGGCCGCACCAGCACCAGCATGGCGGTTTCGGGCGGGATGCCCAGCAGGGAGAACACCGGCGCAGCCCAGCGGCTGAGCAGTTCCACAGCCCCGGAGGCCCGCAGCATATGCACCCCGGTCAGCAGCAGAATGAGAGAGGGGAGAATGGTAACGAGCAGCTTCAGCCCCTCGCCGGCCCCCCGAAGCATATGGCCGTAAGCATTTTCCCCCTTTCCCAGGGCCAGGGCCATGGTGACAAACAGAAGTAGGGGCACCAGATAATCCGTCATTTCCGCCAGACCTTTCCCAGAAGCCAGGCTGCCAGGACGCCCAGCCCGGCGGAGCACAGACTGGTGATCCAAACAGCCGGGAGAATGTCAAAGGGGGTCTGACAGCCCAGGGCGCTGCGCACCGCCGCCACGTTGGTGGGGATCAGCTGGATAGAGGCGGTGTTCAGAACAATGAGACGGCACAGCTCGTCCGTGGCGGCGCCGTCCCGCCGAAGCCGCTGCGCGGCCTGGATACCCAGGGGCGTGGCGGCGTTGCCCAGACCCAAAAAGTTGGCGCACACGTTGCCGCTCAAGGCTCCGGCAAGGGCGGGATCCCGGGCAGCGGAGGGGAAAACCCGAAAAAGGACAGGCCGCAGAAGCCGGGTCAGCAGTCCGGTGATTCCGGCCACCTCCATGACTGCTGCCGCTCCCGACCACAGGCACAGACTTCCTGCCATGGCAAAGGCCAGTTCCACACCCGCCTGGGCGCCCCGCAGAGCGGCCCCGGCCAGAGCGCCGCCAGTGCCGGTTACCAGGGCGCACAGAATGCTGACCGCTACAATTCCTGTCCAAATCCAGCTCATCAACATGGCCGCACCTCCCAATGGTGTACAATATGCTGATTTGCGGGGAAAATGAATAGCTAATTTTAACAAAATCCGCCACGGTTTTGAAAAAGTATTTGACTCTGCTTTCCGCAGACGGTATAATGATAAAACAAATAAGTCGATTAGGAACCCACGGCCAGAAAGAAATCTGATAGGAGGGATAGAAACATGAAATCTACAGGGATCATTCGCAAAGTAGACGAGTTGGGGAGAATTGTGCTCCCGATTGAACTGCGCCGAACCATGGACATTGCGGAACGGGACGAATTGGAGATTTTTATTGAGAATGACCGGGTCGTACTGCAAAAGTATGAACCATCCTGTATCTTTTGTGGTTCGTCCCAAAGTCTGCGGAATTACCGCGGGAAAAACGTGTGTCAGGAATGCGTGGAGAAAATGACAGAGCTATAACAATTAACCCGGAATGAGACAGCTCATTCCGGGTTTTTCAGTGCGATGTCATATACCACGTTTTTGGGAAGCTCCAATTCCAGCGCGGTTTGCTTGACCGCGTCTTTCCGGCTGAGTCCTTGGCTGAGCAGCTGGGCGACCCGGGCGGCGGCGTCTTGCTCGGAGGGGCTTTCTTTTTCTGCTGCAGGCGCTCCGGCTACCACCAGGACGAATTCTCCCTTGGGCGGCGTCTCGGTGTAGCGCGTCACGGCCTCCGCCAGGGTGGTGCGCACCACCTCCTCGTGAAGCTTGGTCAGCTCCCGGCATAGACTGATGGGGCGCTCGCCGCCAAATACCTCCGCCAGATCCGTCAAGGTGGCCAGCAGCTTGTGGGGGGCTTCGTAGAAAATCATGGTGCGGTGTTCGTTTTTTAGACTCTCCAGATGCTCCCGGCGGCTTTTTTTCGCGGTGGACAGGAACCCTTCAAAGCAAAACCGGCCGGTGGATTGGGCGGAGATGCTCAGCGCCGTAATGGCGGCACAGGGGCCGGGAATGGCGCACACCGGAATGCCGGCGGCGGCACATTGCTTCACCAGATCCTCGCCGGGATCGGAGATGGCAGGGCTGCCCGCGTCGGATACCAGGGCGCAGGTTTCTCCCGCCAGAATGCGGTCAACAATTTTATCGCCCTTGAAGGCCTTGTTGTGCTCGTAGTAGCTGACAAGGCTTTTTTTGATACCCAAATGGTTCAGCAGCTTCAAGGTAACCCGGGTATCCTCCGCGGCAATGAAATCCGCGTTTTCCAGGGTTTCCCGGCAGCGGTGGGAGATATCCCCCAGATTGCCGATGGGGGTGGGGACGAGATAGAGCATTCCGGACATGGGCAGCCTCCTATGTGAGTTTGGAGTGTGGAGTTTGGAGTTATCCGATATGGTAAACGCTTTGATAGTAGGGAGTCGGAAGGTTTTGCTTGTCAAAGAGGGTTTGTTCTTCCCAGAGAAGGCCAGGCTTCGCGCCCTTGCGGAACTGAAGGACGATGATGCGGATGGGAGCATCCGGACGGTGACGCACCAGCAGCAGGCGCTTGGCTTCCAGCCCTGCTTCCGCGCCCCGGGCGATCAGCTCGGCCAGCCGTTCCGGGCGGTGGACGAGAAAAAAGTCGCCGCCGTATTTTAAGGCCCAGGCTGCGGCCCGGAACAGCTCCGACGGCGTGCAGGCGTCCTCCCGCCGGGCCAGGGGCGTTGCCCCGCTGGCGGGGCCGCCGGAAAAATAGGGGGGATTGGAAACACAGACCGAAAAACTGCCGGGCGAAAACCTCTCAGATACCGACGTTAGATCGGCGCATATACTCTCCATACGGGAGACGAGGCCGTTGCGCCGGATGTTTTCCAGGGCGGCTTGGTGGGCTACTTCCTCCAGCTCCACGCCGGTGACGCGGCAGATGCTGTCCCTGGCGCATAGCAAAAGCCCCAGCGTACCGCTGCCGGAGCCAAGATCCAGCACCCGGGCGTTTCTGGGCAGCTGGACGAAATGAGCCAGAAGCATGGAATCCGTGCTTAAGGGGAAAGCGCCGGCCGGAATATCCAGGGTAAAGCCGTTGGAAAGATGTTCCATAAGAGCCTCCGGTAAAATGATTGGCCTGCGCAGATAGCTGCGCAGGCCAAAGACAGGCTGAAAGAAAGAATTAGCCTTCCTCGATGGCGTCGTTGGGGCACTGATCGGCGCAGGAGCCGCAGGAAACGCAGACATCGGGATCGATTACGTACTTGCCGTCACCCTCGGAAATAGCCTCAACGGGGCACTGCTCGGCACAGGAACCGCAGGAGACACAAGCATCAGTAATAACGTAAGCCATGATTTTACCTCCAATATTTCTTGTAGTTTTTCGTTACTGGAACGTACCATCATTGTAACATGGATTTTGGAAAATGCAATTCCTTTTTTCAAAAAAATCCGAATAAATTTTGCCGCCCTTGGCGATGCTTTCCGGAAAAGGGAGGGCGCGATTTGCCGTTCCTCCGGGAATCAAGGGGGAACACCATGCGATACCACGCAATGACAGCGGATCTGATCCAGAGCGCGGCCAGGAAGGCCAGGAGTCTGGGACATAGCTATGTGGGTTCTGCCCACCTGCTGCTGGCCATGGCCCAGGAGCCGGGTGGGATGGGACTGGTGCTGCGCCAGCTGGGGGTGGATCCGGAACTGACGGAGGCCATGGCCCAGCTGCTTTACGGCGCGGGCACCCCGGATCTGCCCCTGCCCCAGGGGTTGACAAAGGAGGCCAGGGAGATTCTGCGCAGCGCGGCCCGGGAGGCCCGGCAGCAGAATTGCCGGGAGATCCAGCCCCATCATCTGCTGCTGGCCATGGCCCGGCGGGAAAACAGCGCGGCGGGAGAATTGCTGCGGCTCAACGGTGTCAGTGCCGACGCGCTGTTTACCGATACGGTGGAATATCTGCGCTGGGAACGCTCGGCGCTGGGAAAGGGTAAAAAGGAGGCGGTCACCACGAGACTGTTGGAACAATTCAGTGAGGATCTGATTACGAAGTCGGCCACAATGGATCCGATTATCGGCCGAGACCGGGAGATCGACATGGTCATCGGCATTCTGTGCCGGAAAAACAAGAACAATCCCGCTTTGGTGGGGGAGCCTGGTGTGGGAAAAACGGCCATTGCCGAGGGACTGGCCCAGCGGATGGCCATGGGCAATGTGCCACCCCAGATCAAGGACAAGCGCCTGGTGAGCCTGAATATGGCCAGCCTGGTGGCGGGAACCAAATACCGGGGAGAATTTGAGGAACGGCTGCGGGACGTTCTGTCGGAGATCAAGCGCAATGGGGATGTGATCCTCTTTGTGGACGAAATGCATACCATTGTGGGGGCAGGGGCCGCCGAGGGAGCCATCGATGCCGCCAACATCTTCAAGCCCGCGTTGGGCCGGGGGGAGCTGCAAATGCTGGGGGCCACCACCCGGGAGGAATACCGCAAATATATTGAAAAGGACGCGGCGCTGGAGCGGCGGTTCCGCCCGGTGGTGGTGGAGGAGCCGGGGGAGGATACGGCGCTGGCGATCCTCCGGGCGCTGAAGCCGGGTCTGGAGCGGCACCATCACCTGCGTATCAGCGAGGAGGCGCTGAAGGAGGCGGTGCATCTGTCGGTGCGGTATCTGCCGGATTTGTATTTGCCGGATAAGGCCATCGACCTGCTGGACGAGGGGGCTGCCCGGGCGCGGATGGAGGACAGCTTCAGCGGCCGGGGCAGCGCAGCCCGAAAGGAGCTGGAGCAGGAGCTGCAGGGGGCCGTCCGGGAGCGAAAATTTGAAAAAGCGGCGGAGCTGCGGGACAAAATGCAGAACCTGTCCAAGCCTGTGGAGGGCCGCCGGGGCCGGGGCGTCACGGCGGCGGACATTGCCTGGGTGGTGTCCACCCGAACCGGAATCCCGGTGGGGCGGCTGACGGCTGTGGAGCGGGAGCGGCTGCTGGAGTTGGAGGGCGTGCTGTCCGCCAAGGTCATGGGACAGGAGAAGGCGGTGAGCGCCGTGGCGGAGGCGGTGCGCCGGGGGTATTCCGGCATCCGGGATCCCAATCGGCCCATTGCCTGCCTGCTGTTCACCGGCCCCACCGGCGTGGGGAAAACGGAGCTGTGCCGGGTTTTGGCGGAGGAGGTCTACGGCAGCCGGGAGGCTATGATCCGGCTGGATATGACGGAGTATATGGAAAAGCAGTCGGTATCCCGGCTGATCGGCGCGCCTCCCGGGTATGTGGGCTACGAGGAAGGGGGCAAGCTGACGGAGGCGGTGCGCCGCCGTCCTTACTGCCTGGTACTGCTGGATGAATTGGAAAAGGCCCACCCGGATGTGCTGGGCATTCTGCTGCAAATCATGGAGGAGGGGGTTTTGACGGATTCCACCGGCCGTCGGGTCAGCTTTAAAAACACCATTGTGGTGATGACCTCCAACGTGGGCGGCCAGAACAAGGGGGAGGGACTGGGCTTCTGCGCCGCCGGAAAGGATGCGAAGATGGGGGACGCGCTGCGGCAGGCCTTTTCTCCGGAATTCCTGGGGCGGATTGACCAGACCGTAACCTTTGCCCCGCTGAGCCGTAGCGCCATGGAGGCCATTGCCTGGAAATATCTGCGTCAGCTCCAGGAGCGGACCCAGGCTATGGGGATTCAGCTTCAGCTGCCCCAGGAGCTGGCGGCTTTCTTGCTGGAGAAATGTCCCGGACAGGACGGCGCCCGACAGCTGCGCCGCTTGGTGCAAAGCGAGGTGGAGGGGCCGCTGGCCAGCTTCCTGCTGCGCTGTCCCCGCAAACCCAGCCGGATCAAGCTGCGGTTGGAGGAAGGAAGGGCCTGCTTTTGCTCTTGAACCCCCATGGCTGACGGAAATCCGACACTTTTTGCCAAATTTAATAGAACGCATGTACGAAAATACGGGATTTTTCGGCGGAAAAGGGAAATCGCTATAGAAAAAGATTGATTTTTTGCTTTGAAGGTAGTATACTGTCCGTAAATGGAGTAAAGATGTAGTAATGTGGAGCAAAATGGAAGGAGAGGCGGCCATGATCGGAAAATATCCTGCCAAGCTGGACGAGAAGGGCCGTCTGTTTGTGCCTTCCAAGCTGCGCGGAGAGTTGGGGGAGACCTTTTTTGTCACCCTGGGCGTTAACTGCGGCCATCGCTGCCTGACGGTCTATACCGCCGGGGAATGGCAGAAGCTGTCGGACAATTTTAACGCCCTAAGCATTTCCCAGAGGGCCGGCGCCACCAGCTTGATTTTCATGAACGCCGCGGAGTGCAGCCCCGACAAGCAGTTCCGGTTCAGCTTGACCTCTTTCCTGCTGGATTACGCGGGCATTGACCGGGAGGTTATGATCGTGGGCCGGGCGGGACAGGCGGAGATCTGGGACGCCAAGGAGTTTGCCGCCTTCGAGGCGGAGAACCTGGCGCCGGAAAAATTGCTGGCGTCTCTGGAGGCAATCGGACTATGAAGGAATTTCATCATGTTTCCGTACTGCTGGAGGAATGCATCCAGGGGCTGAACATTCGCCCCGATGGCATTTATGTGGACGGCACCCTGGGTGGGGCCGGTCATTCCAGTCAAATCGCGGCCAGACTCACCACCGGACGGCTGGTGGGCATCGACCGGGATCCCGTTGCCCTTGCCGCCGCGAAACAGCGGCTGGAACCGTATCTGGACAGAGTCAGCCTGGTACACGCCAATTTCTGCCAGCTGAATCAAGCCCTGGATGGGCTGGGAATTGCAGGGGTGGACGGCATTTTGCTGGATCTGGGGGTTTCCTCTCCCCAGCTGGATGACGGGGAACGGGGCTTTTCCTATATGGTGGACGCGCCGCTGGATATGCGGATGAACAGCGAGGACACCCAGGATGCCCACTTCATCGTCAATCATTGGCCCTATGAGGAATTGAAGCGCATTTTGTATGATTACGGCGAGGAGCGCTACGCGCCCCAGATTGCCGCGGCCATCTGCCGCCGGCGGGAGGAAAAGCCCATCGAGACCACCCTGGAATTGGTGGACATCATCCGTTCGGCCATGCCGCCCGCGGCGCTGCGGGAAAAGCAGCATCCGGCGAAGCGCAGCTTTCAGGCCATTCGCATCGCCGTCAATGACGAGTTAAATTCCGTGGCAAAGGTCATGGAGGCGGCCATTCCCCGGTTAAATCCCGGGGGACGGCTGGCGGTGATCACCTTCCATTCCCTGGAGGATCGGATCGTGAAGAACGCCATGGCAGCTGCGGCCAAGGGCTGCACCTGCCCGCCGAATTTCCCGGTGTGCGTATGCGGGAAGAAGCCTCAAGTCAAGCTCATCACCCGAAAACCCATCGTATCCACAGACGCCGAGCTGGAACGCAACCCCAGAGCCAGAAGCGCGAAGCTGCGAATCTGCGAAAAACTCTGAGTGCCCAAAGGGGAGAACGACATGGTTCAGAAACCCAAAATTCAATATGTTGGCCAGTTCTACGTCTACGGCAGCGAGGCCCAGGCACTGGAGCGGAAGAAGGAGCACCGCCGGGCCAAAACCAAGCTGCCGCTGTCCCGAATCGAGCGGATCGAGAAGATCTATGTGGATCCGGTGGCGCTGGGCGGCATCGTGGTAGCCTTCGTGATGCTGTTTACCATGGCGGCAGGCGCTTTGCAGCTGCGGGAGGATTGGGAAGACTATTCCCGGATGTCCGGCTATGTTTCCGAGCTGAAAAAGGAAAACGCGGAGCTGACCAAGACCTACCGGGCGGGCTATGATCTGGAGGAGATTCGCAAACGGGCGCTGGCCCTGGGTCTGGTTCCATCGGACGAGATGGAAACCGTGACCATTCAGGTGCAGATCCCCACACCGGAGCCGGAACCGACCCTCTGGGAGAATATCACCTGGTTCTGGAAGGGGCTGTTTGCATAATCCGGCTGCGCGGCTATACAATGAAGATAAAGCTGCGGATGGGCGGCGAGGGATTCCCTTGCTGCCCATTCTTTGGAATATCTGGATTGGAGGCCGATATGGGAAGCAAGCCGAAACCCTTTGACCGCCTGCGCCTAAGCGGCGGACAGCACAGGCGCATCCTGCTGGTGATGCTTCTGCTGGGGCTGCTGGCCTTTGTGCCGGTGCTGTGGCGGCTGTACGTGCTGATGATTCAGCAGTATGACCATTACGCGGAGCTGGCGCTGCGCAATCAGACCCGGACGACCCGGGTCAGCGCCCACCGGGGGGACATTCTTGACCGGAACATGAACATTCTGGCGACCTCTGTGAGCGTGGAGAACGTATATCTGGATCCCCACGAGCTGAAGCAGTCCAAAGCGGATATTCCGGCATTGTCCGCGTTTTTGGGAGAGCTGTTGGAGAAAGACCCGGATTGGATCGCCCAGCAGGCGGCGGATATCAAACGGCGCTACAAGCAGGTGGCGGCCCGGGTGGAGGAAGAAACCGCCGGGAAGATCCGGTCTTACATCAATGCGAACGGAATTTCCGGCATCCATTTGGAGCCGGCCTCCCAGCGAACCTATCCGTTCGGAACTTTGGCAGCCCAGGTGATCGGCTTTACCAACGCCTCCAATGACGGCTGCGAGGGGGTGGAGGCAGCCTATGATGCCTACCTCTCCGGCAGCACCGGCAGAGTCATCACCACCAAGGGCAATAACGAAATGGATATGCCCTTTTCCTATGAAAACTACATTTCCTCCCGACAGGGAGACAGTGTGATCCTAACGCTGGATGCCACCGTCCAGGCCTGCCTGGAAAAGCAGATGGCGGCAGCCATCGATCGCTATGATGTGCAAAACGGCGCGTTTGGCCTGGTGATGAACTGCAAAACCGGGGAAATACTGGCCATGGCCACTTTGGGCAGCTACGATCCCAACAACTATCTGGCGCTATATGACCCGGAGACGGCGGCCCAGGTGGAGGAATGGAAGCAACGTTATCTTTCCCTGCCGGAAGGCAGCGAGGAATATGAGGCAGGCAAAAAAGCCTATTCCGAGGCCCTGTCCGCCGCCCGGCTGAAGCAATGGCGAAACCGGGTTCTGTCCGACGGCTATGAGCCAGGCTCCACCTTCAAGGTGCTGACCATGGCCGCGGCTCTGGACTGCGGAGCCATCAACCTCAACACCTCCTTCTTCTGTTCCGGCTCCGAGCAGATTCCCGGCCGTGCCCAGCGCCTGCATTGCTGGCGTTCCGCGGGACATGGGGCGGAGCAGACACCCCAGGCATTGCAAAATTCCTGCAACATCGCCTTTGCCCACATCGCGCTAAAGCTGGGGGGCGAGCGGTTTTATGAATATGTGGAAAAATTCGGCATATTGGAAAAGACCGGTATTGATCTGGCGGGAGAAAGCAAGGGGGTTTTCTTTGACAAGGCGCTGGTGACAAATACAGACAAGTGGGGAACGGCCTCCCTGACCTCCGGCTCCTTCGGCCAGACCTTTAAAATCACGCCCTTGCAGCTGGTGCGGGCCATCGCCTCGGTGGTCAACGGCGGCAATCTGCTGGAACCTTACATTGTCTCCGAGGTGGTGGATGCCGATGGGAACACGGTGATGAAGGCGGAGCCTACCGTTGTCCGGCAGACCATCCGCCCGGAAACCTCCGACACCATGCGCACCCTGATCGAGTCCGTGGTCACGGAGGGCACGGCGAAAAACGCCAAGGTGGCGGGCTTTGCCATCGGCGGCAAAACAGGCACCAGCGAAAAAATCGATGTGTTCGACGAAAACGGCCAGCGGGTACAGGATAAGATCGTCTCCTTTGTGGGAATCGCGCCCATGAATGACCCGGAGTATATTGTGCTGGTGGCCCTGGACACTCCCTCCCGCCAGACCGGAATCTACATTTCCGGCGGCGTTATGGCCGCGCCTACGGTGGGGGCGGTGATGGCGGACATCCTGCCCTATTTGGGGGTGTCGCGGAGCTTCTCGGAGGAGGACGTGGCGGGACAGGAGATCGTTGTTCCGGATTTGCGGAACTTGACAGAAAAAGACACAAAGAGTAAACTAAAGAGTATGGGTTTGCAGGCCCGCTTCTCCGGCACCGGGGAAACGGTGACCGGCCAAATTCCCGCCCCGGGGCAAACCGTCCCCGGTGGCAGCGAGGTTCTGGTGTATCTGGGACAGGAGCCGGAGCAGACGCTGGTGACCGTTCCCGATTTTATCGGAATGAACCGCCAGCAGGCCGCCGACGCGGCTGGAAAGCTGGGGCTATACCTGCTGGTGACGGGCAATGACGAGATCAGCCAGCAGGTGACCGTTACAGCCCAGAGCGAGCCGAAGGATTCCCAGGTTCCCCTGGGAACAACCGTAACCTTGCTATTTGTGGATCAGACTGCGAGAGATTGAGGAAGACGGAGCAGCCTCCGCCCTCCGGAAGGAGTATTCCTATGAAACTGAAAGAGCTGTTAAAGGACGTATCCGTTCTGGAATGCGCCGCGGATTTGGAAACGGACATTTCCAATGTCTATTATGATTCCCGGAAGGTCACGCCGGGCGGACTGTTTGTGGCGGTGTCCGGCTTTGCCGCCGACGGCAACCGGTTTATCCCCATGGCGCTGGAAAAGGGCGCGGCAGTGGTGGTCACCGGGAAGAAGCCGGAGGGGAAGGTGCCCTATGTGCTGGTACCCTCCGACCGGCTGGCCCTGGCGACCATTGCCTGCAATTTCTATCATCACCCGGCGAAGGCCATGACCATGATCGGCATTACCGGAACCAACGGCAAGACCTCCTCCACGCTGCTGCTCAAGCAGGTGCTGGAGCGGGTTCTGGGCGCCAAGGTCGGTCTGATTGGCACCATGGCGAACATGGTGGGGCAGGAAACCATTCCAACGGAACGTACTACCCCGGAGAGCCTGGAGCTGCAAGCCCTGTTTGCCCGGATGCGTGCCGAAGGCTGCACCCATGTGGTGATGGAGGTGTCCAGCCACGCGCTGGCCATGGAACGGGTCGGGGGCATCCGGTTTGACGTGGCGGCCTTTACCAATCTGACGGAGGATCATCTGGATTTTCACAAGACCATGGACGCCTATTGCGATGCCAAGGCGGAGTTGTTCCGCCGGTGCGGCAGGGCGGTGATCAATGTGGATGATGCCTATGCGGACAGAATTCAAGCGGCGGCGCAGTGCCCGGTGCTGACCACCTCCGTGGCGGGGCAGGCACAACTGCGGGCGGAGGATGTGGAGCTTCACGCCCAGGGCATTCGCTTCACCGCCGTCTGCGATGGGGAAAAGGCCCAGGTAACCCTGCCCATTCCCGGCCGGTTCACGGTGTACAACGCGCTGACGGTGCTGGGGGTGGCGAAGCAGCTGGGCATTTCCCTGCAGGATTGTGCCGCCGCCTTACGGGTTGCCCAGGGGGTCAAGGGCCGGGTGGAGGTGGTGCCCACGCCGGGGAAACCCTACAGTGTGCTCATTGACTATGCCCATACCCCGGATGGGCTGGAAAATGTCCTGCGTTCCGTTCGGGATTTCTGCAAGGGCAGATTGATTTCGGTGTTCGGCTGCGGCGGCGACCGGGATCCCATGAAGCGGCCCATTATGGGCGCCATCGGCGTCAAGCTGTCGGACATCGCCATTATCACTTCCGACAATCCCCGCACCGAGGAGCCAATGGCCATCATCCGGGATATCCTAAAAGGGGTAAATCCGGAAGATGGGGAATATATTGTTATGGAAGATCGGCCAAAGGCCATTCAATATGCTATGGACATTGCGGAAAAAGATGATATAATTGTACTTGCTGGAAAGGGC
>CAMEWZ010000040.1 GCA_945946745.1 uncultured Clostridia bacterium
TATTATATCACACTTGACGGTATCTGGCACTTTTTTCTGTGCGGTATTGCCCTAAGTATTTCGGGTTTTCTTCCACGATCAAAAGCAAGGGAAGCGCGGGTTTCTCCAGGCGCGGATAGGCGACAGGCTCCGGGGAAGAAACCTGCTGCGCCCGCAGCAGGGCTTCAAAGGCACCGGTGGGCATGGGCCTGGCGAAGAAAAAGCCCTGGACGTAATCACTCCCGGTTTCCCGCAGCCGTTCCAGCTGCTCCCGGGTTTCCACACCCTCTGCCACAACGCTTAAGCGCATTCTGTGGGCCATGGTGATGATGTCGCTGAGGATGCTTTGGCTGGCGGGCTTCGCGGTCTCATTCTGAACCAGCTTGGTGTCCAGCTTCAGCATATCCACTTCCATCTGTCCGACCATACTGAGGGAAGAATAGCCGCTGCCAAAATCGTCCATCTCAATGGGGAAACCCAGGCTGTGCAGCTGGCGTACGGTGCTGATGATTTGATTTAGGTTTTCCGCGTAAGCGCTTTCGGTAATCTCCAGATGCAGGTATGCCGGATCGATGTCGTATTTCTGGACGAGGCCCACAAGGGTCTGGGCCAGATCTGCTTGATAGACATCGGCGCGGGACACATTGACGGACACGGGAATGAGCGGCAGGCCGTTATCCTTCCAAACCCGCAGCTGGGCACAGACTGCCTCCCAGATGTATTGATCCAGCCGGGTAATGAAGCCGTTGCGCTCAAACAGCGGGATGAACTCTCCGGGGGAAAGAAAGCCCCAGGTGGGGTGGATCCAGCGCACCAGCGCCTCGGCGCCGGCAATGGAATTGGTGTTTAGGCTGTATTTCGGCTGTAAGTAGATCTGGAACTGCTTTTCGGAAAGGGCGGTCTCCATGGCGTCCGTAATGGCCTGTTCCCGCAGCAGCTTTTCCCGCAGCGTCGCGTCATAGATGGCGTAGATCCGCTGGTATTGGCCCTTAATGCTGTCCACTGCCAGAATGGCCCGGTCACACATCCGCTCCACCGGAACCGTCCGGTCGTTGATTTCATAGATGCCCCATTTCAGCACCACGTTTTTCGGGGGCGTGAAGCGGACGTAGCGTCCCCGATGCCGGGGAGCGGTGCGCCTAACATATTCCGGGGTTCGCTCCTGGAGACAGATGAACCGGTCTGCCCGGTAGAGACCCCAAATTTGGGCGTCTTTGTCCAGATTGCGGAAAAGGAGTCGGCAAGCTCCTTCAGCAGGCGGTCACCGGCGGGAATGCCGAAGGTGTCGTTGAACAGCTTGAAGTTTTCCACATTCACACAGATAATGCTGTAATCCTTCTCCGGGTGGCTGGCAAGCTGATCCCGCACCATTTGGTAGAAAAATTCCCGGCTGTAAAGTCCGGTGAGCCGGTCGTACTGGAACTGGTTGACCATGGCGGCGGTTTCCCGCAGCTTGATGATGCTGGCGATCCGGTGCAGAATGACCTGGGGACGATAGGGCTTTGGCACAAAGTCCGTGGCGCCATGGGCCAGAGCGGCCACCTCGTTGTCTTCCCCGCCGCTTTGGGTCATGACGATGACGGGAATGAGAGACAAAATGGGATCCTGCTTGACCAGATCCAGGAAGGCATAGCCGTCCATGACCGGCATCATAACGTCCAGCAAAATGAGGGCAATCTGGTCTGGGTTTTTCCGCAGAAGCTCCAGGGCCTGTTCACCGTTCTCCGCTTCCAGCACCGCGTATTCCGCGGACAGAATTTCTTTGAGCATGCTTCGGTTCAGCTCGTTATCCTCCACAACCAAAATCTGTTTCTGCCACATCATTCGCAGTGCCTTCTTTCCTATGCGGTCTGCCGCTTTTTTATTGGCAAGGCGGGGGCAGCTGCCGCCCCCAAGCCCAAAAAGCCTAATTTACTATAATTGATATCATACCATTTCCAATACCGGAAAATCAAGACACTTTTGATATTTCCTGCTTTTTCTCGGAGGAAACGCTTCACCGGCAATTCTTGATAGCCGCATCATAAAAAACCGTGAATTCCATGTGCTTTTGGAGCAAATGACACGGAATTCACGATTTCAACAGCATGATAACAATCCTTAGCCCTCTTGATGGAGCGTGGTTCAGCGCCCGCTTTGCTTTGCGGGTCATTCTTGTTGGGAAGCTGTCTGTGCATTGGGGGAAAAACCGGGCAGCGGGAGCCGCTGGATCCAGCCGATGATCTGTCCGGACAGAACCACAGTCAGCAGGGAATAGCCGATGCGCCGCAAGGGGATATAGCTCAGCGACAGCAGCAGCACCACCAGGTCGCTGATGAGATAGAGCCGCTCAATGGGAATCCTGGTCAGACGGGTCAGGCTCATGGCCAGGGCATCGTCGCCGCTGGTGGCACCTCCGGCCCGGACGCACAGCCCGGCTCCTACGCCGATGAACAGAGCGCCCGCCACGGAGGCCAGCAGGGGCATTTCCGCGATCTGGGGCCACAGGGGCGGGAAACATTCGCAGACGGCATAGGCGGCGGAGTAGCCGCAGCTGGCGATCAAGGAGTAGGCAATGAAGGAGCGGCCCAGGGTGCGCCAGCCCAGCGCGTAGCAGGCGCCGTTGAGCACCAGACTGGAGATGGCGGGGGACAGGCTCAGCCAGTGATCCAGCAGCAGGATCAGCCCGAAAATACCGCCCTCGGTCACGCCGGACAGGGCGTGGATATTGTACATGCCGAAGGCTTGCAGGGCGGAGGCCAGAAACGCGGCGACGCAATGGGAAATCTTTAATTTTGGGAAAAACTTGAACATTTTTGCTAGAATTTTCTCCTTTTTCTGTGATTTTAAGGAACTATATCATGAAAAGCAGAAAAAGTCAAGGCGTCTGTCAGCGGCAGCGCACCCGCCGCCGCTGTTCCGCCCCCGGCGGCTCGGGGGCATCCTGGGCGAACAGACCGTACAGATCTCCGGCGCGCTGCTCCAAAAGCCAATATTCGCCGTCCATCCGCTGGCCGGGATTGCGGAAATAGCCGCTTTTTTTGACGCCGTTTAATAGCTGGCGTCCCCGCTCGTTAAAGGCCAGCACCCGGACATAGGGCGCTTGCGTGTGCAGCAGCTCTTGACGGATTCCGAGAAACGCGCACATCACCATCCGATCCAGCCGGGTTCGGGTGTAGCGCTTGGATTTGGCGGCAGTGAGAATGCCCTCCAGGGTGGATTCTGTGCGGCAGGCGTGCATCAGCTTCCGCCAAAGTCCCTCACTTCCATAGGGAAGGGCTTCAAATTCCGCTTCTGTCATGGTGCGCAGCTTTGCCAGTACCGCCCGTTCTCCCGCTGCCAGAGTGTGCAGGGGCGCGCCGTCGAACAGTGCTTGAGCCTGGCGGGGGATACACGATTTCCAATCGTGGGTACCCAGCATCTGCTCCCGCACCGCGGTGGCGGAGGGATTGAGGCTATCCACGGTTTGCGCATGGTAGCTGCCCTCCCGGTGGATGGGGAAGGGAACCAGGGCGGAGCCTTGAGACAAAATGGCCTTGCAGTATTCCATAGCCAGAATATCGTTGGGCCGGGTGACAAGACCGCCGGACAGACCCATTTCTTCCAGCGCTGCCTGCCGGGCGGCGGGGAAGGAAAGCCCCCGCTCCAGTTTCCGACGGAGAATCGGCGGAAATTCCGGCCCCAGCAGAATTTCGGCGGTGCGAAGCAGGGCGTCCTTGTCCGCCGTTTCCGCGCCGAAGCACAGCGTATCGCATAGCCGGGACAGAAGCGCCACACCTCCGGCGGCGAAGCTCTCCGCCGAGGACAGGGCCACGATGATGGGCAGTTCGATGACCAGGTCGGCTCCGCAGGCCACGGCGGCCTCCGCCCGCAGGGATTTGTCGAGGATGGCAGGCCAGCCCCGCTGAACGAAATTGCCGCTCATGGCGCAGACAATGGCGCACTCCGGCCCAAATTCCGAGCGCACCAGGTTCAGCTGCTTTTGATGCCCCAGATGGAGGGGGTTATACTCGCAGATAATGCCGACGGTTTTCAAAATTCTCCCTCCTTTTTCAAAATTTTTCTTCTAAGGGGTTGAGAAATTGGAGAAAATGAACTATAATAAATACAGCTATGGCTATCATATCACGTTTTCCCCAAAATGAAAATATTTATTTAGGAGGCATCCACCAATGAACGTTTTGATCATTAACGCCGGTTCTTCCAGCCTGAAGTATCAGCTGATGAATCCGGAGACCGGCGACGTGTCCGCCAAGGGCCTGTGCGAGCGTATCTACATCGACGGCCGTCTGACCCACAATGCCCATGGCAAGAAGGTCGTCAAGGACATCCCCATGCCCACCCACTCCGAGGCCATCGAGGCCGTGCTGGCCATTCTGGTTGATCCCGTGGACGGCGTGATCAAGTCCACCGATGAGATCGACGCTGTTGGCCACCGTGTCCTGCATGGCGGCATGGAGTTCTTTGATTCCTGCATCATCAACGATGAGGTCATCGCCGCCATTGAGAAGTGCATCCCCCTGGGACCTCTGCACAACCCCGCCAACCTGATGGGCATCCGCGCCTGCCAGGCGGTTATGCCCAAGACCCCCCAGGTGGCTGTGTTCGACACCGCTTTCCACATGACCATGCCTCCTGTGGCTTACCGCTACGCCATCCCCACCGAGTATTACAAGAATGACTCCATCCGCCGCTACGGCTTCCACGGCACCTCCCACAAGTATGTCACCAAGCGGGCCATTGAGCTGATGGGCACCAAGGACATTAAGCTGGTCAACTGCCACCTGGGCAACGGCTCCTCCATGTCCGCTGTGAAGGACGGCAAGTGCCAGGATACCTCCATGGGCCTGACCCCTCTGGCCGGTGTTCCCATGGGTACCCGCTCCGGCGACCTGGATCCCGCTGTGGTGCAGTTTGTCATGAACAAGTACGGCATGAGCGCGGACGAGTGCCTGAACATGCTGAACAAGAAGTCCGGCGTGCTGGCCCTGTCCGGTGTGTCCTCCGACTTCCGGGACATCGAGGGTGAGGCCGAAAAGGGCAACGCCGACTGCCAGCTGGCTCTGGACAAGTTCGCCTATGAGGTTCGCAAGTATATCGGCTCCTACGCCGCCGCTCTGGGCGGACTGGACTGCCTGGTGTTCACCGCCGGCGTGGGCGAGAACTCCGCCTCCATGCGGGCCCGGATCTGCTCCGGTCTGGAATTCCTGGGCGTGAAGATCGACCCCGAGAAGAACAACGTCCGGGGCAAGGAGGCCATTATCTCCACGGACGACTCCAAGGTCACCGTCTGGGTCATCCCCACCAACGAGGAACTGATGATTGCCCAGGACACTGCTGATCTGGTCAACGCTGCGAAGTAAGGATTTCAACGTCAAGAGCCGCCGCGGAAAGCGGCGGCTCTTTTTTCGGAAAGGCGGCTATTCATGAAAAAGAAACCCTGGAACAAATGGTTTCTGGTGTCGGGCGTCTTGCAGTTGGGGTGCTGCGTCCATCTTCTGATGGAGTGGTTTCGGTATTCCGAGGTACTCCATTCCGCGCCGTTTTCCGTGACGGTATTGGTCAATGCTGTGTGCTTTGGTGTCCCCGCTGTCAGTTGCTTTTTGATTGGTTTGTATTTGGAAAAACGAAAAAAGAAAGGATGATTCCCATGAAAACGGTAACGGAACGTTTCCTGCGCTATGTTTCCTTTGATACCCAGTCCGATGAGAATTCCACCACCTGCCCATCCACCGCCAAGCAGAAGCTGCTGGCCGCTGCCCTGGTGGAGGAAATGCAGGAAATGGGCATCGCCGACGCCCGGATGGATGAAGTCGGCTATGTTTACGGCACGGTTCCCGGAGATCCCAGCCTTCCCACCATCGGCCTCATTGCCCATATGGACACCTCTCCCGATGCCTCCGGGGCCAACATCCAGGCGAAGATCGTGGAATACACAGGAGAGGATGTGTGCCTCAACCAGGAAAAGGGGATTTTTCTCCGGGAAAAGGAGTATCCGTCCCTAAAAAACCACCACGGCAAGCACTTGATCGTCACCGACGGCACCACATTGCTGGGCGCGGACGACAAGGCCGGTGTGGCGGAGATTATGACCGCAGCTGAGACTCTGCTGGCCCAGGGCGGAAAGCATGCCACCTTGAAGATCGGCTTTACCCCGGACGAGGAGATCGGCTCCGGCGCGGAGCATTTTGATATCCAGGGCTTTGGCGCGGACTACGCCTACACCGCCGACGGCGGCACGGTGGGCGAGCTGGAGTACGAAAACTTTAACGCTGCCGGCGCCCAGGTGGTGGTGCATGGCTTGAATATCCATCCCGGCTCCGCCAAGGACAAAATGGTGAATTCTCAGTATATTGCCATGGAATTCCAGAGCCTGCTGCCGGTGCAGCAGCGGCCGGAGTTCACGGAAGGCTATGAGGGCTTCTTCCACTTGATGCACATCCAGGGTGAGGTGGAGCGGACGGAACTGCACTATATCATCCGGGATCACGATATGACAAAATTTCAGCAGAAAAAGGCTGTGATGGCCGCCGCCGCAGACTTTATCAACCGCAAATATGGGGAGGGTACCCTGGAGCTGACGGTGAAGGACAGCTACTTCAATATGAAGCAGTGCATCGAGCCGGTGATGTATGTGGTGGATCGGGCCATGGCGGCTATGAAGGCGGTGGGCATGTGCCCGGTGGCTGTCCCCATCCGGGGCGGTACAGACGGCGCCCGGCTTTCCTACGAGGGCCTGCCCTGTCCCAACCTGTGCACCGGCGGCGAAAACTATCACGGACGGTTTGAGTATATCCCAGTGGAGGATATGGAGCTGTGCGTCAGAATGCTGGTGAAGATTCTGACAGATTTCCAGTAACAGGTACGGGGCCGGTGGAAACACCGGCCCCATTTTTTCATGGAGCTGACGCTGTTTGCGTAAATTGTTGTTAATGGTACTGGCGCGGGAGCGCCCAAGGCTTCCCCTTGAGGGGAAGCAGTCAAAAATCTTTGATTTTTGACTGATGAGGTGTGCAGTAGAATGCCACAATAATGGTAAGTCTCTGGCAAATTCGCAGCCTGGTAACGCCGCTATGCGGCTACACCTCATCCGTCAGCCCTTCGGGCTGCCACCTTCCCCTCGAGGGGAAGGCTTTGGCTGGTCGTTAAACTACAAGTTATCGCATTCGCAACCAGGGAACGATACCGAGCGGTACCCAGGGGTATAACGAATTCAAACCAACTCGCGCACGAACTGTCAGCGGCGACTCGCCGCCCGCCGCAAGAAATTCTTAAGATATCGGCGGTTTACTTTTGTCATAGTTTATGGTAAAATGGTAACAAATCGGTAAATACACCCCCCAAATGGGGGTGCAGAAGAGGAGTAACCAAATGGCAGGAAAATTTGAAACGCCCCGCAATGTGGCAGGGGCGGGCCAGCCTCCCAGACGCCGCAGACGGAAAAGACGCCGCCGCGTGCAGCCCTTGGTGCTGCTGATTCCCGCAGCCGTTTTGATTCTGATCGTGGTGCTGATGCTGACGATGTGCGGCAAGAAGAAGGATACGCCCAATGCTCCCGAACAGGATGAAACAACGGTGGCAACGGAGCAGACAGAACCAGTCGTCACAGCCCAGGCGACCATTGCCTCCATGGGTGACATGCTGATGCACAAGTACCTGTTCACCGCGGATCCCAAATATCCCAGTGTCTGCAACCTTGGCGAAGGAAACTATGATTTTAGCTCCATTTTCCGGTTTGTGCAGGGCACGATTTCCCAGGCGGACTATGCCGTCGCCAACCTGGAAACCACCTTCGGCGGTGAGGACTACCCCTATCAGGGAAATCCCACGTTCAACTGTCCCGACGCATTGGCGGATGCGCTGGCAAACGCGGGCTTCGACATGCTGCTCACCGCCAATAACCACTGTTCCGACACCACCACCGAGGGGCTGAAGCGCACCTTGGAGCAGGTTCGCAGCCGGGGCTTGGCCACGCTGGGCACCCAGCTGAATGACAGCGAAAAAAAGTACACGGTGGCGGATATCAACGGCATCCGAATCGGAATGCTTTGCTATACCTACGCTGCCGGTCTGGAACGCGACGGGTCGCCGAATTTGAACTTCAAACCCCAGACCATCGTAGCCGAAACCGGCGTGGTCAACTATTTCACCGCAGATAAGCTGGACAAGCTCTACTCGGAGGTGCAAACCCACTTAAGCAATATGCGCGCCGATGGGGCGGAAGCCACCATTGTGTACATCCACTGGGGAACGGAATACGAACTTACCGCCGATGCCACCCAACGCGCCATCGCCCAGAAGCTGTGTGATTTGGGCGTGGATGTGATCATCGGGGGCCATCCCCACGTGGTGGAGCCCATGGATCTTCTCACCAGCACGGTGGATCTGGGGCACACAACGGTGTGTATTTACTCCCTGGGCAACGCGGTCTCCAACCAGCGGCGGGAGGAAATGGCGTCCCGCCCGGAGGGCTATACCGAGGACGGCGCGCTGTTCACCGTCACCTTCCAGAAGGATTCCAACGGCACCGTTCGGGTGGCAGACACAGCGGTGATCCCCACCTGGGTGAACAAGTTCGTCAATCAAGACGGCAAAGTGGAATATAACATTCTGCCTCTGGAGCCGGACAGCCAGGCGCAGTGGATGGCCCGGTTCGGGGTAAATGAGACGGTGTACGGAAGTCTGCTGGAATCCTATCAGCGTACCATGGGAATCGTTGGCCCTGGGCTGGAAAAATGCCGGAGCTATCTGACGCAGAACGGTCTTGACCAGGAGCTGGCGAATGCCCTGCCAGCGGCATAATCCAAAAAACTGTCAGCGGGAGCACGCCATGCTCCCGCTGACAGCTTATGCATCCGACGCTATCCGCGCGGGTTTTCGTTTTTTCTTGCATACCAGGACGAAGCGTGATAGAATAGAAGCAAGATCCTTGACGCTGTGATCGGGATGCCTGTCCGCATCCTAGAATTTGTGAGGTAATATTATGAATCGAAGCCGTCTGGAACGCGTCACGGTGGGATTGTATATCCTGATTTTTCTCTTCTTTGCCTTGTTCTTGGGTTATATGTTCTTCTATGAGCGCAATGACATTTACGCTGCCCGCAGCTTTGAAAGTGCCTACAGCATTCCCAGCAGCGCGGAAACCACCCTATCGGATCCTTCCGCGCCTGTGGGGATCCGCCGTCAGTTCACTTGGACGTTGCCGGAGTGCGGAGCGGGAGAAGACTGCCTGGCATTCTATCTGGTGCATCACTATGTCCAGGTTTGGTTTGACGAGGAACTGGTTTATGCCCTTAGCCCTGGGACAGACAATCCCATTGGCGGCTCCCCCGGCAGCAACTGGGTTATGATCCCTGTCAGTTCGTCAGACAGCGGCCGAACCGTCACCGTCCTTGCGACCCCCGTCTATCAAAGTGTGTCGGATCGGGAAATCACCTTTACGTTGGGCTCCCACAGCGCCCTGCTCATTGCGTGCTTGAAAGCGGACTTGCCCCAGATTCTCTTGTCCGCTATGTGCGTTGTCATGGGCATTGCGCTGATTGCCGCCTTCTTTTTGCTGCTTTTTCAGAAGCAGGTTTCCGACCGGGAGCTATTCTACCTGGGCGTGTTTACGCTGCTGATCGGCATCTGGCGGATCACAGATACCCGCTTTTCTCCCATTTTGTTCTCTTGGAATCCCATGGCGTTGGGTTACATTACCATCGGCATGCTGTTTTTGCTTGTTCCTTCCATTTTGCTGTACATGAAGGTATGCTATAAAAGCAACGAAGCGTTGTTCCTGTATGCCGCACTGGTCACCATCAGCGCCGCTGCCGTTGTGCTGATTTGCCAGGTTTTGGGATTGGCTGAGTTCAAGCAGACCTTGTTCATTGCCCATTTTGCCATGATTTTTGCCTTGCTGGTGATGGCTTTGGTCAATGTGCAGCGGATCAAGCAAGGCCTTGGCCTGCCCGGCAATTGGGAACTGCTGTCGATGCTGGCCGTCAGCGTTGCGGTGGATCTTGTCAATTTTTACCTGAGGCGCAGCTCCTCCGGCGTGTTCTTCACCATTTTGGCGCTGGTTCTGTATACCATTTTCCGCCTGGTGACGGGGGTTGTCAAGGCGAATCGCAAGGCCTATACAGATGTAAGAACCGGCCTGTTCAATAAGAACCGCTGGGATGAACTGATGAGGCTTCCCAAGGGGAAGAATGATACCATCGGTATTATCATGATGGATTTGAATCGGTTGAAGTACGTCAACGACACCGCCGGTCACGAAGCGGGGGACAAAATGATTTACAATTTTGCCAACATTCTGCGCAACACCATCCCGCCAAGCAATACCATCTGCCGCTGGGGTGGGGATGAATTTGCCGTGATGATCACCCACGCAGACAAGGAAAAAATGGAGCGGATCCTATCCGCCATTGCCCGGGCCGCGGCGGATTACAACGCCACGGACGAAACGCCAAAAATCTCCTATGCCGCCGGATGGGCGCTGTCCTCCGAATTCCCGGACAAGGGCCTCCAGGAGCTGCTCGTGGAAGCGGATAAGCGGATGTATCAGGATAAAAGGCGCTGGCACCGGGAGAATGCACAATAGGAAAGGGACATCTCACCGAATTAAGAGATGCACATGCTGCCCCAACAATATCCGAAGAAATTGCGCCGGAGTGCGTTATCTGTTGTTTCCGCCACCAATGCACCTGCATTGAAAGTGCTCCATCAGATTGTATCATATCCTCCACGCCGGGACGGAATGGCAGCCAGAAACTGCCGCACCTCCCGGCGGTTTTTCAGCACCACGGACTCCGCGTGGCGGGCTTTGGCGATCCAGGTGTAGTTTTGTACCCGGTTGTTTTTGTTGAAATTCCAGATCCACTTTACGAACGCCGGGTCAAACCGTTCCGGGCAGCCGTCGCTCATGTCCGGACGAACCTGTCCCCAATTTCCAAGTACTCGCTGGAACATTCCCAGCAGGCATTCCCAGCGGTTAAAATCCAGGTAGAGAATGGTGTCGCATTTTTCCAGCCGCTGCTCCATGGTGCGGCTGTAGTTGCCATCGATGATCCAGCGGGGCTTTGCCAGTTCCTGGGCTAAGGCCGTGTCAAATTCCTCTTTGGTTACATTTTCCCAGCCCTCCCGCCACCAAAGCCTGTCCAGATGAACCACGGGAAGCTGAAGCCTTTTCCCCAGCGCCCGGGCCAGGGTGGATTTTCCGCTGCCGGAGCAGCCGATGATCAGAATTCGTTCCATTTTTCCTCCAAGCTTTCGATTATGTAAACTTACCGCTGAAAGAACAGGTCTGCGCTGCCGCAGACCTGTTTTCTGATTCTTATTTTGCATTCCGCATCCTGCGCGATCAATAAGCCACGCCCCAATAGATCATCTTGCTGGCGGGTTTGCCGCAGCAGGCGCAGGTATCGCCCAGGTGCTCCTGCTGGAAGGGGATGCAGCGGGAAGACATGCCTGCCACTTCCTTCATCTTCAGCTCGCATTCCTCGCTGCCGCACCACATGGTCTTGACGAAGCCGCCGTTTTTCTCCTGCAACTCCTTGGCTTCCTCCAGGGAGTGCGCCTCGTAAATGTGCTCGTCCAGGTTCTTCTTGGCCCGCTCGTACATGCCCTTGTGCACCAGCTCCAGCTGCTCGGCAACGGCCG
>CAMEWZ010000041.1 GCA_945946745.1 uncultured Clostridia bacterium
GCGTAGTTCACCACCAGGCAGTGCCGATCCTGGGTCGCCTCATGGTAGTATTCGCTCAGCGCCCGTACCCGAATTCCCGCTGCGGCCAGAGACTGGGTCAACTCCCGATCCGAAAGGGTCGTATCCACCTTCAGCAGAAAATGCAGCCCCGCGTCCTGCTCCAAAATGGACAGCTTGTCCGCAAAGGCGCAGCTTTCCAGGGCGGAAACCAGGATATTTCGGCGGTTTTTGTAGAATTTCCGCATTCGATTGATATGCTTTTCAAAGTGCCCGCGGCTTAGGAACCGGGCCAGGGTATACTGCTCAAAGCTGGGAACGGTGCCGCTGTAGAAGCCCAGGCGGCTCTGAAATTCCGCCATCAGCTGAGGCGGCAGCACCATATAGCTGATCCGGATGGAGGGCGCCAGGCTTTTGGAAAAGGTGTTCATATAGATCACCCGCCCACGGCGATCCAGAGACTGCATGGCGGGCTTTGGGTGGGCATCGAAGCGGAATTCGGAATCGTAGTCATCCTCAATGATCCACCTCTCCTCCCCGGCCCAGTCCAGCAGCTCCATCCGGCGGCTCACTGGGGTGACCAGGCCGGTTGGGAAATGGTGGGAAGGTGAAAAATGGAGTACCTGGGCCTGCCCCAGCCCCCCGGGCATAACCCCCCGGCCGTCCATGGGGGCGCTGACACAGCTTGCCCCACCGGCGGCGTAGATTCTGCGGATTTTGCTGTAGCCCGGCTCCTCCACGGCGTAAACCTTCTCCCGGCCCAGAAGCTGGATCAGTAGATTGTACAAAAAATCCGTGCCCGCGCCCACCAGAATGTTCTCCGGATCCACCCGCATCCCCCGGAACCCGGCCAGATGCTCCGCGATGGCCTGGCGCAGCTCCGGGATACCCCGGTTGGGCAGGGGGAGCAGCAGCTTTTCCCCATAGTCCAGCATGACCTCCCGCTGCAAGCGCATCCAAACGGAGAAAGGGAATTGCTCGGTGCCGTTTCCTGTCAAATCCAGCAGCCAGTCCCCTTCCCGATCCTCCCTTTGGGGCGAGGCCAACGGCTGGGGAGGGGTGTGCCGCTCCAACGCCTCCACAAAGTAACCCACCTTCTCCCGGGAGCGGATGTACCCCTCGGACAGGAGCTGGTTATAGGCGGTCTCCACGGTGATGCTGCTGACCTCCAGATTCTGAGCCAGCGCCCGCTTGGAGGGCAGCTTTTCCCCGGGCGCCAGGGCGCCGGAAAGAATGTCCCCCCGGATGCACCGGTACAGCGCCTCATATAAGGGCACCCCGGGGGATTTTTTTAGGTCATAAGTTAACATAACATCACCATCGTTTGACGCATTTCTATCTCCGTAAATTGGCGGCGAGTCGCCGCTGACTATGCGTGCCCAGGCTGGGTGGTAATCGTTACGCTCCTGGGTATCGCTCGGTATCGTTACGGCGGTACAAATTGTAGATTACCGCGCAGCGGCCTTGGCTCCCCCTATGGGGGAGCTAGCACGGCGTTAGCCGTGACTGAGAGGGCCCTCTCCGCCCCCTTCGGGGGCACCTCTCCCATAGGGAGAGGCAAGGGGCTAACCGCTAAACTACAATTTATCGAGTCATCCCAGCGTCTCCTCCAGGTTATACCCGGCCCGGCCTTTCTTATTCCCGTTTCCACTTTCGTTTTACCGCCTTGTACGCCTTTTCTCCGTAGTCAAAGGCCCGGAGCATGACAAGGTAAACCGTCGGCGTCATGAGCAGCAGGGTCACCATCACCAGCTTTGTTTGAACATTTCCGGCTCCCAGGGCAAACAAATCTCCCAGCACGGTGAATACCACCAGCAGCCCCACCAGCATGGCGCTCCAAATCACCATCCGGAACCGGTCAAAGGGCTTACAGACCTGGAACAATACCAACATGCCCACCACCGCCAGGATTCCGGCGCAGACTGTGGAAATGGGCTGGGCGGGAAGCTGGAACACATCCATAAAGGCCTGGCACAGCAGCACCGCGAACACATTGGTCAAGCCGCCGGGGAAAGCCCGGCGCAGCACGCCCCGGAGAAAATGTCCCCGCACCCGGGCATAATTTGGCTCCATGGCCAGGAAGAACGAGGGAATCCCGATGGTCAAGGCGGAGATCACCGTCAGATGGATGGGCTGCAAGGGATACGGCCAATCCGTAAACAGGGAGATCACCGACAGGAACAGGGAAAATATATTTTTCACCAGGAACAATGATGCCGCCCGCTGGATGTTGTTGATGACCCGCCGGCCCTCGTCCACAATGCCCGGCATGGCGGCAAAATCCGAATTCAGCAGCACCAGGCTTGCCAGCTGGCTGGCGGCCTGGGCGCCGGAGGCCATGCCGATGGAGCAGTCCGCCTGCTTCATGGCCAGAAGATCGTTGACGCCGTCGCCGGTCATGGCCACGGTGTGGCCCTGGGCCTGGAGCGCGGCAATGAGCCGCCGCTTCTGTTCCGGCGTCACCCGGCCAAATACCGTATTGTCCCGAACCGCCTGGGCATAGTCCCCCTCCCCCAGGGTGCTGGCATCCAGATAGCGCTCCGCCCCGGAAATACCGGCACGCCGGGCGATCTGGCTGACGGTTCTGGGGTCGTCGCCGGAGATCACCTTGATGTCCACACCCTGCTGGGCAAAGTAGGCAAAGGTCTGCGCCGCGTTTTCCCGAATGCGGCTGCTTAAGATCACCAGGGCCAAAGGCGTTACCGCCGCCGGATCCAGCTTGCCCGGTTCCGGCTCCCCCAGATAGCTGGCTACCAGCAGCACCCGGCTGCCCCGATCCGTCCAGCCGTTTACCTGCTCCCGCAGCTGCTCCATCCGGCTGCCCAGGATAAACTCCGGCGCGCCCACCAGAAACGCCCCCTGTTCGGCGAATATCCCGCCGCTCCACTTGGTCTCCGGGGAGAAGGGGATCCGCTTTTCCGCCACCCAGCCGGTGTCCGCGTGAAACAGCTCCTGGATAGCCTTGGCCGTGGCGTTGTCCGGCTCCTGGCCGCCGTACAGGGCGCTGAGCACCGTTTCCAGGTACTCCGGCGGGCAGTCCGCCAGGGGCACCAGATCCTCCACCTCCATATCCGGTTCGGTGATGGTTCCGGTTTTGTCCACGCACAGCACGTCCACCCGGGCCAGGGACTCGATGCAGTTCATATCCTGCACCAGCACCCGGTTCCGGCTCAGCTTCAGCGCCGAGGCCGCCATGGCGATGGAGGTCAGCAAATATAGTCCCTCGGGGATCATGCCCACCAGCGCCGCCACGGTGCCCTCTACGCTGGTTCGCAGTCCCAGACCCAGCACGATAAACTCCTGGTAAAACAAGATCAAGCCCACAGGCACCAGGGCGATGCCTACCCCCAGGATCAGCCGATCCAGGGAGCGCATCATTTCCGACTTTTTGGCAGCGGGATTTTCCTTCGCCTCCCGGGACAGCCGGGCAGCGAAGCTATCCTCGCCTACCGCCGTCAGCTGCACCCGCCCCCGGCCCGCCAGCACCACGCTGCCGGAGCGGAGGATATCCCCCGCCCGCCGGGTCACGGCATCGGCCTCGCCGGTGACCAGGGATTCATCCAGCCACAGCTCCCCCTCCCGCAAAATACCATCCGCCGGGAGGGCGTCTCCCTGGCCGAATTCCGCGATGTCGTCCCGGACGATGGTCTCCGGCGGCACCTCCTGCCGCGTTCCGTCCCGAATCACCGCCACCGGCCGCTCCGCCACCAGTGTCAGCCTGTCCACCGCCCGCTTGGCCCGGATCTCCTGAACCGCGCCGATGGCGGTATTGATGAGCGCCACCACCAGAAAGCCCATGTTCATCACCGAGGATTGGGCCACCAGCAGCATCGCCCCCAGCACCACGAAAATCAGATTAAAAAACGTGAAGCAGTGGGTCAGAATGATCTCCTTCTCCGTTTTTCCCGAGGGTCTGGGCGTACCGGCGGCCCATCCGGCTGCCTGTCTCTGCTGCACCTGCTCCGCCGTCAAGCCCAGCGCCGGCGGCGCTTCCAGAACCGGAAGTTCTTGTCTTTGTTCCATGGAGGCATCTCCTTTTCTATCTTCTGGCCGGGAAACCGGCCTTACGCTCCCACAGCACCAGCAGGCTGCCTTCCTTCACGGAAATGCTGGCTTCTTCCCCGGTAAAATGGTTGCTGGCTCCCAGGGGAAAGCCGCTGGTCAGCACCCCGTCCTCCAGAGGATAATACAGTCCCCGCTCCGTCACACCCTGGGCAGGCGTCCCCAGGCAGAACACGGAAATCGTCCCGGAACAGCCTGCCGGGAACTGAAGGCAGCCGTTTTTGACCACCGTGACCAGGGTATCCTTTCCGATGAGATAGCCATAGGCGTCCCGATCCGCCAGAAATTGCAGCGTCTGAAAATTGGCCACCGTATGGTCAAGCCGGGGGCCGTCCAGGCTGCCGTACAGCAAAAATTCCCGGTATCCCAGCGCCAGTCCCCGGCGGACGGCCAGCATGGAATCGGTATCGTCCTTCTCCACAGGAAACACCTTGGCCCCCGACGGGGTATAGCCCAGAGAGTCAAAGTCCCCCAGCGTCTCCCGGGGCGTTAAGCCCAATGCCTGGATATGCCGCAGGCCGCCGTCCGCGGCAATGATATAATCCTCCGGCTCCACCGGCCGGGCCAGCGCGTCAAACGCCGCCGCGCAGAAAATCACACACGCGCCCATCGTCACATCCCTCCTGTTGTTTCTATTTTATCACAGGCGGAGGAAAAGGAAAAGTGGGGCAGGTGTAAACAGTTCATAAATTTTTCCGCCTTATCGGGGAATTTTTCCCGTGCGGGGCATTTTTGGGGGAAAACCGGTTGTTTTTCCGGAATCTCTATGGTATAATGATAAAAATATGTTTTCCTGCAAATAGGAGGAGTCCATCATGGCGTCAGCGCAGAATTTCCGCTCCGCGTTTCACGGGTTCAACCGGGAGGACGTGGTGCGTTACCTGGAATATCTCAACACAAAACACCAGAATCAGATCAACCAGCTCACTGCGGAGGCGGAGGAGCTGCGTGCCCAACTGTCCCAGCAGCCGGCGGAGGATTCGGTGGAGGCGCTGAAGGCCCAGGTCGCGCAGCTGCAAGAGCAGCTTGCCCAGGCCCAGGCGCGGTGCCAGGCCCTGGAGGCGGAAACGAAAGCCTCCCTTCCCGCCGCGCAGGCTGAGGAACTGGATACCTACCGTCGGGCCGATCGCATGGAACGCATGGCCCGGGAACGGTCGGAGCTGGTGTACCATCAGGCCAGCGGCGTCCTGGGGGAGGCCACTGCCCGGGTGGACAGCGCCGCCGCGGAAATCACGGAAATGGCTGACCAGGCAATGGAGCAAATCACCCGGCTTCAAGTTGCGGTGAGCGGCAGCAAGCAGGCCTTGCAGGATGCCGCTTCCTTGATGAACGCCATCCGGCCCAATCCTTAAACCCAAACCGGCGGGGCTTTCAGCCCCGCCGCGTTTCCATTTTGTTTCGGAAAGCTGGTATGTTATGGAAATTGGAATGCCGGAGTATTTCCACCGTTTTCAATGTCTGGCCGGGGCTTGCCCGGATAGCTGCTGCCAGGGCTGGGAGGTGCAGGTGGATGCCGATTCCGCCGCCCGCTATCGGGCCTTGCCCGGCGCGCTGGGGGATTGCCTCCGGGCGGCGCTGCGGGACGCGGACGGGGAAACCTTGATGACCCTTGCAGAGGGGCGCTGCCCCATGTGGCGCCGGGACGGCCTATGCCGCATCCAGGCGGAGTTGGGGGAAGGCGTGCTGTGCCGAACCTGCCGGGAATTTCCCCGGCTGACCCACGACTATGGGGATTTTATGGAACAGGGCTTGGAGCTGAGCTGCCCGGAGGCGGCCCGGCTGATACTGACCACCGCTCCCGCCCCGCTTTTGGTGGAGGATCGCCCCGAACCGGGGGAGGCCCTATACGACCGGGAGGCCATGGCCCTGCTGAAGGCCAGCCGGGAGCAGGCCCTGGCACTGCTGTCGGAGGAGCGCCGCCCCATGGGGCAACGTCTGGCACTGCTGCTGCTCTTTGGCTGCCAAACCCAGACGGCACTGGATGGCGGCGAACCCGCCCCCTTTTCCCCGGAGGACGCCCTGGAAACCGCCAAGGCCCTGGCAAAGCCCTGCTCTTCTCAAGCGCTGCCGGACTTTTTCCTGGGGCTGGAGCTGCTGACCCCGGAATGGGCGCGCAGGCTCCGTTCTCCAGACCCCGGCCCCTGGGACGGCCGAACCGCCGCCCTGGCCCGGTACTTTGTCCAGCGGTATTGGCTCCAGGCGGTGTCGGACTATGACCTGTACAGCCGGGTCAAATTCACCGTGCTGGCCTGTCTGCTAATCCGGGAAGTGGGCGGGGATTTTCTCCGCACCGCCCAGCTTTTCTCCAAGGAAATCGAAAACGACGTGGACAATGTGGACGCCCTTCTGGACGCGGCCTATACCCATCCGGCATTTACGGACGACAAGCTTTTGGGGATGCTGCTGGAAACATCGTAAAAATAGAAAGCCTGGCGCAAATACCCATTTCGCGCCAAGCTTTTTTCTATTTCATGTCTGCTGAATAAGCCGTGTTACGGCTTATTCACGCACCGTTAGGTGCGCCCGCACGCTGATCTCTCCGTAGGAAAGGCAGTCGGTCTCCCCGTTTTCGTAGCGTACCAGCAGCCGGCAGCTGTCGTCGATGCCTTGCACATAGGCGCTTCGGCTTTCCCCGCCCACAAGCACCGTCACCTGCCTGCCAATCACCAGACTGCGGCGGCGATAGGCTTCAATATAACCGAACTGCTCCGGCGCATCGTAGTAATCCAGAAACCGGTTCAGAAATTCCGCCGTCAAGCGGTTTCTTCCATCCGGGATGGGCTGGTCCAAAATGCTCCCCGCGATTCCCGCCAGTTCCTTGGGAAAACCGCCCTTGGGCGGATAGAGATTGATGCCCACGCCAAGAATTCCGTATTCCAGCGCGCCGTTTTCCAGGCTGAACGCGCCCTCCGTCAAAATGCCGCAGACCTTTTTCCCGTGAAGGAACAGGTCGTTGACCCACTTGATGCCGGGGCACTCCCCGGTCACCGTCTCGATGGCCTCGCACAGGGCCACCGCCGCCACTGCCGTCAGCCGGGTGATCTGCTGGGGGTCGTATTGGGTCGGACGGAGCAGCAGGCTGAAATAGAGTCCCGTCTCCCCGGGAGAGTAGAACCCCCGGCCGCTGCGGCCCCGTCCGGCGGTCTGCTGCCCCGCCACCACCGCGCTGCCCTCCGCCGCGCCCTGCGCGGCTTTTTCCCGCAGCACCGCATTGGTGGAGGTCACCGTGGGCAGCACCGTCACCTGCAAATCCCGATCCTTCCGCAAATGGGCCACAATGCCTTCCGCAGACAGGGCATCCACCCTCTGGGTAAGGCAGTAGCCCCGGTTGGTCACCGCGTCAATGGGGAACCCCTCCTGGCGCAGGGCGTTCACCGCCTTCCAGACGGCGGCCCGGGAAACCTCCAGCCTTCTGGCGATCTCCTCGCCGGAAAAATAGGTGTCTTTGCTGCTCTCCAGCAGGGCCAGCAGTTGCTCTTTGGTGGTCATGGTGTTCCTTTCTCGTTTCGCGTCAGCGGCACAGGCCGCTCCATTGGCAGTCGCCGCAGATTTCTTCCCGTTTTCCGGGCAGCAGGATGGTTTCCCGGACTCTGGCTTCCAGCTCCCGGAACGGCAGGGTGTCGCCTGCATGCAGACCGCAATGCCGCAGAACCTCCCGGTCATAGCGCGCCACCTTTTTCGCCGTGGCGCAGACGCCGTCTTGATTGTTGGGGCAGGCAGCGCAGATGCCATCGGTTTTCTCCGTAAGGCAGACGGCGGCATTGGCCTCCAGCGCCTTCTGCATCCGGGTCATATTCTCCACAAATTCCTCGCTGTAGCCCTTTCCCCGGAAGAACGCCAGGCACAGCCCATGGTGGGGCCGGATCGGATAGGCTTCCATGGGTTTACCGCAGACGGATGGCAGCGGCCAAACGCTTGCACAGCACCATGGCCAGCACGATCTTTACCAGATCCGGAAGGATATAGGGAAACACGCACCAGCCCAGGGCCGTCCACAGGCCGATGGCGCCGGTGGTTTTGGCGTAGACCTGCATGAACCAGATCGTGCCGAAAGCGTAGCACACGATGAGGCCCAGCACCATAGACAATGCCAGCACCCAGGGCTTCTTCCCCAGCAGGCGCTCCATAGCCCACATCACCAGGGCTGAGAACAGAAAGCCCACGATATAGCCGCCGGTGCTGCCCAGCAGGCAGCCCATGCCGCCGGAGAAACCGGCAAACACCGGCAAGCCCACCATGCCCAGCAGCAGATACACCAGCACCGCCAAAGTGCCCCGCTTGCCACCCAGCACACCCACGGCCAGAAAAATGCCAAAGGTTTGCAGGGTGAAGGGAACGGTGGCGGGAATGGAGATCCAGGAGCACACCGCGATCATCACCGCGAACAGGGCGATATAGGCCATATCCACGGTGCGAAATTTAGGCTGTGTTGTTTTTTCCATGACAATTACCTCCAAAGCAGATTGTTTTCCGCATGGAGTATAGCATGGCCGCCATCTATTGTCAACCAATTTTTCGGTTTACAATTCCTCCCGTCCGGTAACCTGCACCTGGAGGCCTACCAACACATCCAGCACCTCCCGGTGAAGGGTCTTGTCAAAGGAATCGGTGCAGGCGGCGTCCACGGTGATGGTGGCCTCGGGATACCGGGTTTGCAGCACCACGGCGTTGCTCACCACGCAGATGTTGCTCACCAGCCCTACCAATTCGATCGCATCGGCCTTTTCCGGCAGCACCGCCGCCGTGGCGGGGTCGGTAACATCCAGGCCGAACACCCGCTTGTCGATGCCCGGGGCCTCTACCTCCGCCAGGGCCTGGGCGGTTTTGCCATAGACCTGCCAGCCTTTCGTGCCTTTGACACAGTGGACAACCGGCAGATTCTTCCCCTCCCGGGTTTCCAGGTAGTTGTCAAAGTGGGTGTCCCGGGTGAACAGTACATGGCCCTTTCCATAGGCGCGAACCTTTTCGGCAATTTTCCCATCCAGCTTTTCCGCCCCGGGAAAGCCCAAAGCCCCATCCACAAAGTCATTTTGGTAATCGATGACAAACAAATAGCGTTCCATAAAGCGCCCTCCCCAATTTGGTTGCTTTCACCATATCAAAATTGCACGAAAAAGTCAATGAAGCATTGCAAGAGGCCGGAAGATTTGATAAGATATACCCAGCATGTAAAAGAAACACAGGTGACACCATGAACGCAAAGCATGATGATATTGCTGTTTTCGATTCCGGCGTGGGCGGCATCAGCGTCCTGCGGCAGCTGCGGCGGCTGATGCCCGGGGAGCGATATTTTTATTTCGGGGATTCCGCCAACGCCCCCTATGGCAGCCGCTCCACGGAGGACGTCCGGGCGCTGACCCTGGCGGCGGCGGAAAAGCTGACCCGGGAGCATTCCCTCAAGGCCCTGGTGATCGCCTGCAACACCGCCACCGCCGCAGCGGTCAGCCAAGTCCGGGCGGCGTACCCGGAGCTGATCGTCATCGGCATCGAACCGGCGCTGAAGGTGGCGGCGGATCACTTCCCCGGCGGGCGGGTAGGCGTGATGGCTACGGAGGTCACGCTGCGGGAGGAAAAATTCGACACGCTGCTGCACCGCTTTGACAGCGGCTGTGACATTGTCAAGATTCCCGCTCCGGGATTGGTGGAGCTGGTGGAGGCAGGTAAGGCGGAAAGTCCGGAAGCCGAGACGCTGCTGCGGCGGATCCTCTCTCCCTATTTGGGAAAGCTGGACGCCCTGGTGCTGGGCTGCACCCACTATCCCTTCGCGGCGAAGGCCATTTCCCGTGTTTTAGGCCCGGAGGTCACCCTGCTGGACGGCGGCGAGGGCACCGCCCGGGAGACCCGGCGGCGGCTGGAAGCCGCCGGTCTGCTGGAAAATGGCCCAGGAGAAATCCGCATGACAAACAGCGCCCCGGATCCGGAGCTTCTCCGGCTGAGCTGGGCGCTGCTGAAAGAGAAACCGGGGAGGTAAGGGAAATGGAAAACAACATTCTGGTCATCGGCATTGCCGGCGGCACCGGCAGCGGCAAAACCACCTTGATGAAAAACCTGACCGCGAAATTTGGAGACGTGGTCACGGTGCTGAGCCACGACAATTACTACAAGCGCCATGACGAGCTAAGCTACGAGCAGCGCTGCCAGCTGAACTACGACGAGCCGGACGCTCTGGAAACGGATCTGATGGCCCGGCACTTAGACCAGCTGCGCCGGGGGGAGGCCATCGACTGCCCGGTTTACGACTTCACCCTCCACAACCGCTCCGAGGAGACGGTGCGCATTGTGCCGAAAAAGGTCATCATTGTAGAGGGCATCTTGATTTTTGAAAATGAGGCCCTGCGGAATTTGATGGACATCCGGATCTTCGTGGACACCGACGCGGATGTGCGGCTGTGCCGCCGGATCAAGCGGGACGTGAACAAGCGGGGCCGGACTCTGGAAAGCGTGCTGAGTCAGTACTTGCAGACCGTGAAGCCCATGCACGAAAAGTACGTGGAGCCAAGCAAAAAGTTCGCGGACATCGTGGTGCCCGAGGGCGGCAAGAACCTGGTGGCCCTGGACATGATTATGGGCCGGATTCAGCGGCACCTGGAGGAAGCATGAACTACGAAAGTCTGATTTTCGACATTGACGGAACCCTGTGGGACTCCCGGGCCCTGGTGGCCCAGGGGTACAACATCCAACTGAAAAAAGAAGGGCTGGAACACTTGGCGGTGGATGCGGAAACGCTGAAAGCCCTGTTCGGCAAGGTGATGACGGACATTGCCGACCAGATTTTCGCCTCCATCCCCACCCCGGAGCGCTACGCCCTGATGGAACGGTGCATGGCCACGGAAAACCGCTACCTCCAGGAAAACGAATGCTGCATTGGCTATCCCGGCGTCCGGGAGACGCTGGCGGAATTGTCCGCGCGGCACCGGCTGTTCATCGTCAGCAACAGCCAGCAGGGCTATCCGGAGCTGTGCATGGAAAAGCTGGGCCTAACCCCCTACATCACCGGCCATCTGTGCTTCGGAGATACGGGAACCAGCAAGGGCAAGACCATCCGCACCTTGATGGCGCAATACCAAATCCAAAGCTGCGCCTACATCGGCGACACCCAAGGCGACTATGAAGCCACCCTGGAAGCGGGCATCCCCTTTATTTGGGCCGCCTACGGCTTCGGCACCCCGGCAGGGTACGTGGCAAAAATCGACAGCATTGCGCAGCTGCTGAAGCTGGAAACCGGAAAGCGGTAAATTGTAGTTTGTCGCGCAGCGGCCTTGGCTCCCCCTATGGGCAATGTCATCAACTTAAGCAGTTACCAAAAAGGCTAAGGCAATACCGCACAG
>CAMEWZ010000042.1 GCA_945946745.1 uncultured Clostridia bacterium
CCATGCAGATCACCTACGCCGCCCGGAATTCCGACTTTGACGGCTACGACATCCATGAGGGCGACTATCTGGCCCTGTACGGCAGCCAGCTCTTCGGCACCAGCCAGGACATCAAGGTGCTGCTAAAGTCCCTGGCGGAAAAGGTTCGGGACGAGGGCAAGGAGTATGTCACCATCTACTACGGCGCGGATGTGAAAGAGAAGCACGCCCAGAAGGCGGCGGACATCTTCGCGGACATCTGCCCCAACGCGGACGTGAACCTGCTCCGCGGCGGCCAGCCGGTGTACTATTATCTGATCTCCGCAGAATAAAACGATACAGTCGGCCCGCTGCCCCTCAGGTGGCGGGCTGGTTGCTTTTCCTATCCTGGAAATTTTTCGCAGAAGGAGGAAAAACATGCGACAATTTCCCAAGGGCGGCATCATCGGAAAGGCGGTTCACGCGGCCCAGACCATGCACCAAAAGAATATTCCCCTTCACGCGGCCTACGCGGCCTACTTTTTGATTCTGTCGATTTTTCCCGCTCTGCTGCTGGTGCTGAGTATGCTGCGCTATACGGGCCTAACGGTGGAGGATCTAATTTGGGTGATCGGAGACTTCTTCCCCCAGCCGCTGATGGACATTGCGGAAGATTTGGTGTACAGCATCTACCAGCATTCCTCCGGCACGGTGGTGGGCGTGGCGGCGGTAACGGCGCTGTGGTCTGCCAGCCGGGGGATGTATGGAATTCTCCGGGGCCTAAACGCCATTTACGGCGTCTCCGAGGATCGGGGGTATTTGTACACCCGGGGTATCAGCGTGGTGTATACCTTTCTGTTCTTCCTGGTGCTGCTGGTGACCCTGGTTCTGCATGTGTTCGGCAATACCATTATCGGGATGCTGACTATGGTGGACAACAAGGTGCTGATTTTTCTCATCGACTTGATCGACCTGCGGTTTTTCCTGCTGCTGATTTTGCAGAGCCTGATCTTCACACTGATGTTCATGGCCCTGCCCAACAAGCGCAACCGCTTTTGGAACAGTCTGCCCGGCGGGGTGCTCGCCAGCCTGGGCTGGCTGGTGTATTCCGACCTGTATTCCATTTATGTGGAGCATTTTTCCAATTATGCCAATATCTACGGCTCGGTATACGGCATTGCCCTGTGTATGCTGTGGCTGTACTGCTGCATGAGCATTCTGTTCTACGGCGGGGCGCTAAACCGGTATTTGATGGAGATGGAATAAAGACAGCACCGCACAATGGGCACTGCGGGCTTCGGCGGATCTTTTGCCCCAATCGTGCAGTATGAAAAATGGGAAATACATCCAGTATTCCCGCATTTTTCATACTTTTGCTTGTGCCAAAATCTCTCGCCGAATCTCCTTACCCCATTATGCGGTGATGCCTAAAGATTGTGGATTTTTTGTAAATTTTTGGCATGTTTACGTTCTGTTCACACTTATTCTCTAGGATAAAACCCAAAAGGAGGGATACCGGTGTTTGGATATGTCACCGCGAGCTGGAAGGAATTGACAAAGCAGGAGCAGGAGCGCTATGGGGCGGTGTACTGCGGAATCTGCCGCCGGATCCGGGCGCAGTCCGGGGGCGCGGCCCGGCTGACGCTGAGCTATGACATGGCGTTTTTGGCGCTGCTGCTGATGAGCCTGTACGAGCCGGAGGAGGATGGGGGAAAAGGCCCGTGCTTGACCCATCCCATCAACCATCGCCTCTGGATCGACAATACTTATGTCCGCTACGCTGCGGATATGAACGTGGCTCTGGCCTACTATAACTGTCTGGATGACTGGCAGGATGACAAGAAGCCCTCGGCCAAGGCCATGGCGGGGCTGCTGGGAAAGCGCCTGCCCGATGTGGAAAAGCGCTATCCCCGGCAATGCGGGGCCATCCGGGACTGCATCCAGCGGCTGGGAGAGCTGGAAAAGAAAAGCTGCGCCAATCCCGATGAGCCTGCGGGCGTGTTCGGGCAGCTGATGGCGGAGATTCTTGTTTATCAAGAGGATTTGTGGGCGCCGGAGCTGCGGCAGATGGGGTTCCATCTGGGGCGGTTTATCTATCTGCTGGACGCGGCGCTGGACTATGACAAGGACAAGCGGAAGGGAAAGTACAACCCCTTCCTGGCTATGGACACAGGCAAGGAGTGGCAGCGCTGGGAGGAATACCTGGTGCTGGCCATGGGACGGTGCACGGACAGCTTTGAGCGGCTGCCTCTGGTGCAGGACAAAGCCATTCTGGATAATATTCTGTACAGCGGTGTTTGGATGAACTACAGAAGAAAACGGAAAGAGGAGGATCAGCCACATGATCGAGGATCCTTATAAGGTATTAGGGGTCAGTCCCGATGCCAGCGACGAGGAGATCAAGCGGGCTTACCGCCAGTTGGCGAAAAAATACCACCCAGACCTGAATCCCGGCGACCAGGAGGCCGCTCGGAAGATGCAGGAGGTCAACGCGGCCTACGAGCAGATCAAAAATCCCGAGAAGGCCCAGCAGTCCAGCCAGGGTGGCTACGGCGGTTACGGCGGCGGGTATTACGATCCCTTCGGCGGCGCTTATCGCCAGCAGTTCTACGGCGAAAGCCAGACGGCGGATCCATACCAGCAGGCAGCGGCCCAGTACATCCGCTTTGGCCGCTACCAGGAGGCGCTGAACGCCCTGGACAATAGCCAGGAGCGCAATGCCCGGTGGTACTATCTCAGTGCCCTGGCCAACGACGGCCTGGGCAACCAGGTGACGGCTCTGGAGCATATCCGGCGGGCGGTGAGCATGGAGCCGGACAATCCGGAATACCAGCAGACCTTGAACCAGATCGAATACGGCGGCGCGGCCTACCGTCAGCAGGCGGGGCATTTCCGGGGCTTTTCCATGGGCGGCGATCCCTGCACCAATTTGTGCCTGTGCTACCTGGCAAACCTATTTTGCTGCGGCGGCCGGGGGATGTTCTGCTGCTGCTGATATAAGATCCAGTGTAGGGCGGCTTGCCCTCAAGCCGCCGTGCGGTGACAGTGCAAAAAAGCGGCGGGCTGAGGGCAGCCCGCCCTACGGCCAAGACAGAATAAGGGCCTGCTGCTTTCACGCAGCAGGCCCTTATTTATACTTCCTTGTACATCCCGGAGGCGTCGTCCTTGCGGACGTTATCGGCTACCTCCAGCACCTCCACGGCCACCGTCCGGGCGCCCATGGCGATCTCAATTCTGTCCCCCACTTTTACGTCGTAGCTGGCCTTTACGACCCGGCCATTGACGCTGATGCGGCCATTGTCGCAGGCTTCATTGGCTACGGTGCGGCGCTTGATGAGACGGGAGACCTTCAAAAATTTATCCAGGCGCATGGCTTACTTCACAATGCTGTCCTTCAGAGCCTTGCTGGCGTTGAAGGCCGGCACCCGGGTGGCGGGAATCTCAATGGGCTCCTTGGTGTGGGGATTGCGGCCGATGCGGGCCTTCCGGAACTTGGTCTCGAAGGTACCGAAGCCGGACAGCTGCACCTTCTCACCCTTGACCAGGGCGGCGGTGATGGCATCGATGGCGGCGTTCAGAACCCGCTCGGTGTCCTTCTTGGTCAAGCCGGCGCTTTCTGCGGCGATGGTAATCAGTTCGGTTTTATTCATAATCGTATCCTCTTTCCTTTATGACAAATATACCAACGAAACCCGGCCCAGCCTGCGGCCGACGGTGTTCCTGTGGCGGTTCAGTGTGGAATCCGCATGTGCGGAAATCTTCATTAGATTAACATAACAATGGAAAAAATGCAAGTTATTTTTGAAAAAATTACTCACAATTTCAGAAGCTTTGCGATTTTCTCACCCTTGGGCAGCAGCAGGCAGTCTTCCCGGGTGATGGCCTTGAGCTTGACGGCGGTGAAGGCGTAAACCACAACGCCCACCGCCACGGGAAGGGCGCACAGCAGCAGACTGCTGTGGATGCCAATGGCCTTCAATCCCTGCCATGCAGCCCCCACGATCAGCCCCATCACGGCGGCAGACAGGAAGGGGCGGAGCAGGTTTCTTAGAACCGCGGGGGGATGCTCCAGAAGGGCGCGCAGGGAATACAGGTTCAGCGCTGCGATGGACACATAGCACACCAGAATGCCCAGCGGCGTGCCCATGATATGGATATAGGGATTGCCGGTGAGGATGAACACCGCGATCAGGTTCAGAACGCCGCCGATGAGCATATTGACCACGGGACGGCCCGCGTGGCCGTGGGCCTGCATGATGGCGGTGGTGACACCGACTGTGGCGTTGAACAGAATGGAAACGCCCAAGATAGCCAGCAGCTTGGTGGCCAGGGCCAGATCCGTGCCGGAATACCGGCCCAGCAGGGCGGTGATGGGCTCCGACAGAATGGCCAGGCCGAAGGCACAGGGCATGGCGATCAGCCCGGTGATCCGGACGGCGGATTCCTCAGTGGCTTTGGCCTCCACATTCTTGCACAGGGTCAGCTGGGCGGTGATGGCGGGGATGACGCTAATGGTAATGGGGGTGATGAAGGCGAGGGGCATGTTGAAGATGGTCAGACACATGCCATAGATGCCCCGCATGGTATCGGCGGCGGACTGGGTGTAGCCCAGGTTCAGCAGCTGGCCCATGTAAATTTTGGTTTCCAGCATGGTCAGGATTTGCAGCACCGCAGAGCCGAAGGTGATGGGAATGGCGATCATCAGCAGGCTCCGGGCGGTATCGGCGAAGGAGCGGGGTTCCTCGTGGGTGTGGGGCAGGGCGGCGTAACTCTTGCGGAACCGGCTGAACAGGTACACGGAGGACACCAGACAGCTGGCGGTGACGCCCAGAATCGCGCCGCCGGCGGCCAGGGGAACGCTGTTTGTCATTTTCAGCAGCGCCAGGGCGGCAAGCATACCCACGATCAGCTTGACTACGGCCTCCAGCACCTGGGAGACCGAGGTGGGGATCATGTTGCTCTGGCCCTGGAAGAAGCCCCGGAAGGTGCTCATGACACAGATCAGCAGCACGGAGGGGCCTAAGCAGCCAATGGCAGCCCAGGCATCGGGCTGGTTCTGGAATTCGGCCAGCTGGCGGCAGAACAGGGTCATCAGCAGGCTGCCGGTGATGCCCAGCGCCAGAAAAATTCCTTGCGCGGTATGGTAGATCCGGCGCACCTGGTTATAGTGGCCCAGGGAGCTGGCCTGGGAGATCATACGGCTCATGGCCACCGGAAGTCCGGCGGTGGAGATCATCAGCAGGACGTTATAGATGTCATAGGCCGTATTGAAATAGCCGAAGCCCTGGGTGCCAATGATGGCATTTAAGGGAATCTTATACAGGGCGCCGATGACCTTGACGATGGCGGTGGCCATGGCAAGCAGGGCGGTGCCTTGGAGGAAATTCTGCTTTTTCTGAGCGTCAGACATGGTGTCATCCTTTCTATGCGGCGGCGAGTCGCCGCGGACAATGCGTGGCGGCCAGTGGCCGCGGACAATGCGTGCGCGGGCTGGGAGGTATTCGTTACACCATTGGGTACAGCTCGGTTTCGGCGGCGAGTCGCCGCAGACAGTTCGTGCGCAAGCTGGGATGAATTCGTTACACTCTTGGGTACAGCTCGGTTTCGTTTTCTGGTGTTAATAGACGAAATTGGTGTTTATTGGTCAGTCCCTTGCCTCTCCCTATGGGAGAGGTGCCCCCTATGGGGGCGGAGAGGGCCCTCTCAGTCACGGCTGCGCCGTGACAGCTCCCCCATAGGGGGAGCCAAGGCCGCTGCGCGGTATACTACAATTTCGCGCATTAGCGCCCGGGTAACGATTCGAGCGGTACCCAATGGTGTGGCGATTATCGCTCAGCCTGGGCACGAATTGTCAGCGGCCGCTGGCCGAGTTTCACTGAACAGCTGGGGAATGGCGTAGGTGGTCAGTTCTTCCACCACTTCCTTCAGGTCGATGGTGGGGAATTGGCCGTTTTGATAGAGAATCTTGCCCCGAACCATGGTCATGGCCACATCGCCGCCCTTGGCAGACCACACCAGGCCGTTGAGGACGTTGTGGCAGGGCATCAAGTGGGGGGCGGAGAAGTCCAGCAGGGCGATATCCGCGTCCATGCCCACTTGCAGCATACCGCACTCCTTGGCCCGGCCTTGGGCTTGGGCGCCGGTGACGGTGGCCATCATTAGGGCAGCGGAGGCGGGCAGAGCCGCCGGGTTGCCGGATTCTTGCCGGGCGGACATGGCGGCAAAGCGCATGACCTCGAACATATCCAGGTTGCCGCACTCAATGGCGCCGCCGGTGCCCAGGGCCACGTTCATGCCGGACTGGACGGATTCCAGAATGGGGGTGGAGCGCTGGCCGTTTTTGTAGGCGGACAGGGGGGTGGACACGGCGGTGACCTTCTTCTTCCCCAGTAGTTTACGTTCCTGAGACTCCAGATATGTACAGCTTGCGGCGGTGGTGGGGACGGCAAAGAGGTTGTGGCAGTTCAGCAGCTCGCCCGGCCCCATGCCGGTGCGCTCCTGGCAGGAATCCACCTCGCCTTGGGTCTCCGCCAGGTGCAGCTGCATGCCGATGCCCTTTTCCGCGGCGTAGCCCGCCAGGCCTTCCCAGAGCTTATAGTTGCTGGTGTACTCGGCGTAGATGCCTGCGTCGATTTTGATGCGGCCATTGTCGTAGCCGTGCCATTTCTCCACGACCTTCACCAGCTCCTGGCACTGCTCATCGGTCTCGAAGTCGAAATCCTCGCTGGGGTCGATGAAGCGGTAGCTGGAAAGGGCCAGATTGGCCTTGATGCCGGACTGGGCCACGGCCTCAGCGGTTGCGTTGGGATAATAATACAGGTCTGACACGGAGGTGATGCCGAAGCGCAGGCACTCCGCGATGGACAGCAGCGCCGCTGCCTTGGCGCACCGGGAGTCCATTTTGGCCTCCTTTTGCAGCAGCGCCTGGAGAGCCTCGGTGTTGCCCAGATCATCGGTGAAGCTGCGCAGCACAGAGGTGGCCAGGTGGGTGTGGCAGTTGATGAGGCCGGGGATGGCAACCATGCCCGTGCCCTCGATGATGGTTTGCGGGGCCTCTTTCGGGGGCTGCTTGGACAAAAAGACGATTTTTCCATCGGTGATGCCGATATACGCGCCGAACAGAACCTCCATTCTGGGATTCATGGTCACGGCGGTGACATTCGAGATTAAGGTATCCAAGGGAATTCCTTCCTTTCGCTAGCGTTACAACAAAGCAAACAATTCTTCCTTCTGCCGCAGCACATCGTCGATTTTTTCAATGTACTGCTCCGGAAATTTCGGGTTGTGGAACCGGCGCAATGTGCCGTCGGGGAGGTTAACCTTGTTCATGCCGCCTCCGCCCAGGGAAAGAATGGTGTGAACTTCCTCCATCATGTAAATATTGTACAGGCAGTCTAAGCCATCCCGACTCCAGCCCACGTTTTCAAAGCTGCCGGACATGTACTTCTGGCGATAGAGGTAGTAGGGCTGATAGCCCAGGGCGCGAAGGGTATCGTTGGCGTAAGCTACCATCTGGCTCACCGTGTCCGGGGTGGACAGGCCCTCCCGCTTTTCAAACAGGTCGGCCCCCTTTTTCAACGCCAGGGTGTGGACGGTGATGTTGGCGGGGTTCCAGGCGGCCACCGTGTCCAGAGAGCGGCGGAACCCATCGTAGGTATCCGTGGGCAGACCCGCGATCAAGTCCATGTTCACGGCGGAAAACCCCGCGTCCACCGCCTCCTGATAGGCCCGGAGCACGTCGGCGCCGGTATGGGGACGGCCACAGGCCCGGAGAACGGAGTCCTCCATTGTCTGAGGGTTGATGCTCATGCGATCGGCGCCGTGAAGCCGGATGGCCCGGAGTTTTCCCAAGTCCAGGGTGTCGGGACGGCCGCCCTCTACGGTGAATTCGATGCACCGGGACAGATCCAGCGTGTCCCGAATGGTATCCAGCAGGCGAACCATTTGGGGTTCCGTCAAGGTGGTGGGGGTGCCGCCGCCGATGTAGACGGTGCGCACCTGCCTGCCGGAGGCGCGCAGAAGTTCGCCGGTGCAGGCGATCTCTTTGGTGAGGGCTTCCAGGTAGGGCTCCAGCAGCTCGGTTTTTTTGCCGATGGTGCGGCTGACGAAGCTGCAATAGCTGCACCGGGTGGGGCAGAAGGGAATGCCCACATACAGGGAAATGTCCTGGGGCTGAAGAAGGGAGGCGGCTTTGACAGTGGAAACGGAGCAGTCCACCGCCAGTTTTCGCCGGTCCGGGGTGACGTAGTAGACATCCTTCAGAAGCTTCTGGGCAGAGGCGGGGGTGCCGCCTTCCAGCAGGTGCCGGGTGGTGATCTTGGTGGGCCGAACGCCAGCCAGAGCGCCCCAAGCAGGGGGCGTGGGGAGCAGCTGCTTTGCCGCCAAATAATAGCTTTGTTGCAAGATCCGGCGGCGCAGGCGCACGGTTTCCTCTGACGCTTTCAGACGGCGGGACGCGGCGGCGGTTTTGCCGCCGACGGTGATCTTTGCCGTGGCGGTGAGCCAGGTGCTGCCCCGGTGCAGGGTGGAGACGGCCTCCCCCTGGGTATCCTCCGGGAACAGGGCCAGCTGGAGCTGCTCCACGGCATAGCGGTCATCGTGACCGGTGAGCGTTAGTTTCATAGCGTATCTTTTTGTCCTTTCGGATGTTCGGCCATGTGGGTAGGGCGGCTTGCCCTCAAGCCGCCGGTCAATGGGGGAACGGCGGGCTGAGGGCAGCCCGCCCTACCATCGTCAGCGCAGATAGGGATTGTGGCGCTTTTCTTCGTCCAGGGTGGAGGTTTCTCCATGGCCGGGGAGGACCCACAGATTTCCTTCCAGAGCGGTCAGACGGCGCAGAGAGGCCTGCATGGCGGGCCAGCTGCCCCCAGGCAGGTCGGTACGGCCGCAGCTTCCGGCGAACAGGGTGTCCCCGGAGAACAGGGCGTCTTCAACCAGCAGGCAGACGGAGCCAGGGGTATGGCCGGGGGTCTGCATCACGGTGATGTCCAGCCCCGCCAGGTGCAGCTTGTCGCCATCGGCGTAGGTTTTGGTATAATACAGGGGGCCGGCGGTGAGGCGGGAGGGCATGGATAGGTCGTCGGCGCAGAGGTAGACGTCGCACTGGGTGTCCGCCGCCAGATCCCGCACCCCGCCCACGTGGTCAAAGTGGCCGTGGGTCAGCAAAATGGCCTCCAGAGTCAAGCCCAGCTCTGTCAGCTTGTCCGCGATGACCTCCGGGGTATAACCGGGGTCGATAACGCAGCAGGTTAGGGAGGCTTCGTCGTGGAGAAGGTAGCAGTTGGTCTGGTAGGCTCCCAGGGTCAGAATGTGGACTTTCCGCATAAAAATCCCTCCTTGGGCGTGGGGTGTCTTATTGTCTTCTGGGGGTGTCCATGAGCTGGTCGGTGTCCAGAATCAGGGTCACCGGGCCGTCGTTCACAGAGGCCACCTTCATATCCGCGCCGAATTGGCCGTGCTGGGGCGGATAGCCCAGATTGGCGCAGTCGGCCAGAAATTTTTCGTACAGGGCATTGCCCAATTCCGGGCCTGCCGCGTCGGTGAAGCTGGGGCGGCGGCCCTTGCGGCAATTGCCGTAGAGGGTGAACTGGCTCACCACCAGCACCTCGCCGCCGATGGCGTCCAGGCCCAGATTCATTTTGCCGTTTTCGTCCTCGAAAACCCGGAGCCCCAGGGCTTTTTCCGCCAGGTAGCGGCATTCCTTTTCCGTATCGTTGGGGCCGACGCCCAAGAGAATCAGAAAGCCCCGGCCGATTTTGCCCACCACCTGGCCGTCAATGGTGACGGAGGCGGAGAGGACTCTTGTTAATACAGCGCGCATGGATTATTCTCCTTCTTCCTCTGACGAGGCATCCTCGCAGGAAGCGCTGTTGCCGTTACCGCAGTCAGAGGCTTGATTTCCATTAAAGCTGCCAATGGCCGTCGCTTTTCGCGGGCTGAGCAGAATACCGACAAGAACACCTGCCAAAGCGCAGGTGGTGACGCCAAGCACCAGCTCCCGCTGATTGACAAGAATTTTGCGATCCAGGGATTTCCAGAGTTTTTTCATTTTTTCCGTCATAAAGACTTCCTCCTGCCTTAATTTTGCCCTCTGCGGGAGCCGGTGACGTCTCGGATGTTTAGCAGCTTCTTGCGGACGGATTCCAGTTCGGCCACGTCCTTGACCTCAAAGCGGATGGTGATGGCGCTGCGGCCGCCGGGGAGATCCTTGGCGTTCAGCTCCTTGACCCGGACTCGGGAGGTGCTCATCACCGTGGCCACATCCAGAACCAGGCCGTCTCTCGTGATGCAGTCCAATTCCAATGTGGTCTCGAAGGGCTGCTCCTCTTGCGCGGCCCAGCGCACCCGAACCCAGCGGGCGGCCTGCCGGGGGTCGTCCCGGTTGGCGGCGTTGGGACAGTCCGCCCGGTGTACGCTGACACCGAAGCCCTTGGTGATGAAGCCTACGATGGCGTCCCCGGGCACGGGGGTGCAGCATTTGGCGAACTTGATCATGCAGGACTCGATGTCCTCCACGATGACGCCGTTGACGGCGTGGCGGTTGCGCAGGACGGCCTCGCTGTCCGGCTTGACCCGCAGGGGGTTCTGGGGGAGACGCTCCGCAGTCTGGGCCTTGATGGCCCGGGTCACATCGTCCCGGATGCGGCCTACGGCCTTGGTGGCGGTGAGACCGCCGTAGCCGATGGCGGCGTACATGTCGTCCCAGGTGTCGAAGGACAGCTTTTTCAGCAGGTGGGGCTCCAGCTCCGGGTCAAACAGGGCGGTCATGGGCAGGCCCTCCCGCTTCAGCTCGGACTCAAAGGAGGCCCGGCCATGGACGATGTTTTCCTCCCGCTTTTCCTTCTTGAACCACTGCTTGATCTTGGTGCGGGCCTGGTTACTCTTGCAGATGGTCAGCCAGTCCCGGCTGGGGCCTTTGGCGGCCTTGGAGGTGAGAACCTCCACAATGTCGCCGTTTCGCAGCTTGGTATCGATGTTGGCGATGCGGTTGTTCACCTTGGCGCCGATCATGGAGTTGCCCACGCCGGAATGGATGGCATAGGCAAAGTCGATGGGGGTAGACCCGGCGGGCAGAGATACGATCCGGCCCTTGGGGGTGTAGACGAACACCTCGTCGTCGAACATGTCGATTTTTAAGGATTGGACGAATTCCTCGGCGTCGGAATCCTGCTGGCTTTCCAACAGGCGGCGAACCCACTCAAAGTCCTTCTCGCTGCCGGCGCCGGTGCCCTGCTTGTACTTCCAGTGGGCGGCGATGCCGTATTCCGCGGTTTCGTGCATCTCCCAGGTGCGGATCTGCACCTCGAAGGGAATGCCCTGGGAGCCGATGACCGTGGTGTGCAGGGACTGGTACATGTTGGGCTTGGGGGTGGAGATATAGTCCTTGA
>CAMEWZ010000043.1 GCA_945946745.1 uncultured Clostridia bacterium
ACTGAACCCCGGACTGGGCCACCTGCTGCCAATCGATGGTTCCCTGATACCGGGCCACATCGATGCCAAAGGTCACTTTCTCCGTTTCCTTCGTGGTTCGGGATTGGCCGCAGCCGGTCAGCAGTGGCAATAGGAGGAACGCCGCCAAGATAAGGGACAGAATTCTCTTTTTCATATGCATATCCTTTTTCTGCGCATACCGCCTTGGGATTGGTCGCGCTAATATTGCTTTTGCACTAGAATACCACAAAAATCCCCCCTTGTCTACCAGTTTCCACGATTCCACCCCGGAACAAAACCGTTTCGAGGGGAAAAGCAAACGTCCATACCCACACATCGGGTATGGACGTTACAGTGTGTCAAAAAAGCTTCGTAGAATTTGCCGCTTCTGCGGCAAACCCATTCAAATCCATTTTCCACCAGGGCGTGTACCTGGGGGAAAATACTTCTCAGACTGCAAGTGTATAATTTGTTCGCCGGAGGCGAACAAATTATGCGCGCAGCAGGCTGCAAAAACCTGTCGAAAAGCCCCAAGGGGGATTTTCGACAGTATGAAACGTCCATACCCACACATCGGGTATGGACGTTATTGGCGGAGATGGAGGGATTTGAACCCCCGCACGCCTTGCGGCGCCTAGCGGATTTCGAATCCGCACCCTTCAGCCACTTGGGTACATCTCCAAAGCAAGGCCATTATATCAGCGGTTTTCCGAAAAATCAAGGTTTTCTTTTGCAGCCGCCTTTGGCAAGGCCAACGTGTCTGCCCCGGAATGCGGCGACTCGGCCGACATTCCAGGGCTACGGAAGCATTAGGATTCCCAAAGGCACTTCCAGTTCTGAATGAAATATTCCACGCCGGAATACAGCGTCGTCAGAACAATGACACCGATAACCACCCAATTGAGTACCTCGATGCCGGGAACCGCCATCATGACGCACAGGCCCACCATGGTGCTAGCAGTCTTGACCTTGCCGCTCCAGCCTGCCGCAATGACATTGCCCTTCTGGACGGCAATCAGCCGCAGGCCCGTGACGGCGAACTCCCGGGTCAGCACGATCATCAGCGCCCAGGCAGGGAACACCCCCCACTCGCAGAAGCAGGTCATGGCAGCGATGGTCAGCAGCTTGTCCGCCAGAGGATCCAGGAATTTTCCGAAATCCGTGGTCTGGTGATAGTGCCGGGCAATATAGCCGTCCACAAAATCCGTCAAGCTGGCGATGACGAAGATCCCCAGGGAAATGTACATCCACAGGCCGCTTTTGCCCTCCGATAAGTACATGGTCACCAGATACGCCGGGATCATCGCCACCCGGGCCAGGGTGATCTTGCTTGCTGTTGTCATACCGCTTCCTCCTCCAGCACATAGCCGGTCAAATCTCCGTCCACGCAGCCGTCGATTTTCACCTGGACAAAGGTTCCCTCCCGCAACGGCTCCTCCGAGGCCAGCCATACCCGGCCATCGATATCCGGGGAATCGGCGTAGGTGCGGCCATAGAACTGCTCGGCATCCTCGTCGTAGCCATCCACCAGAACCTCCAGGGTCTTGCCCAGCAGGGAGGCATTGTAGTCGTCCATAATCTCAGACTGGAGCATTTCGATGGTCTGCGCCCGGGCCATGGCGGTTTCGTTGTCCACATGCTCCATCTCCGCAGCGGGGGTTCCCTCCTCCGGAGAGAAGGCAAAGGCGCCCACCCGTTCCAGCCGCTCCTCCCGGAGGAAGTCGCACAGCTCCTGGAACTCCGCTTCCCCTTCTCCGGGCAGGCCGGTGATCAGGCTGGTGCGGATCACAAGGCCGGGAATCCGGGCGCGAAGCTTGGCGATCAAGGCCCGGAGGAAGTCTCCGTCCCCACGGCGGTTCATCCGCTTCAAGATTTCGCTGTTGCAGTGCTGGATGGGAATATCCAGATATTTCACGATTTTCGGCTCTGTGGCCATCACATCGAGGAATGCATCGTCAATTTCATCGGGATAGACGTAATGCACCCGAATCCAGTGCAGCCCCTCGATTTCGCAGAGGCGGCGCAGCAGCTCCGGCAGAAGCCGCTTGTGGCCGGGCAGGTCGGTGCCGTAGCGGCTGGTATCCTGGGCCACCACGATCAGCTCCTTCACGCCGCTGTCCGCCAGCAGACGGGCCTCATACAGCACATCGTCCAGCTGGCGGCTGCGGTATTTTCCCCGGAGCTTGGGGATGATGCAGTAGGCGCAATGGTTGTCACAGCCCTCCGCGATTTTAAGGAAGGCGTAATGCTCCGGGGTGGTGACGATCCGGCCGGTCTCCTGCTCAGGCTCATCGATGGAACCAAAGTCCACCACCTGCTCCTGGGCCAGCAGGTCATCAATGGCGCTCACGATTTCCGTATAGCTGCCGGTACCCAAAATGCCGTCCACCTCGGGCATTTCCGTCAAAATCTCCTGCTGATACCGCTGGGCAAGACACCCGGTGACCAGAATCTTCCCCACCAGGCCCTGCTTTTTCAGTTCAGCAGTCTGCAAAATGTAGTCAATGGCCTCCGCCTTGGCCGAGTCGATAAAGCCGCAGGTGTTGATGACCACCACGTCGCTGCCGGTGATGTCCGCCTTCACGGTATGCCCCGCCTCTTGCACCCGGTACATCATCCGCTCGCAGTCCACCTGGTTCTTGGCGCAGCCAAGAGAGATAAAACCAATATTTGCCATATTCTATTCTTCCTCCAGAATGTCTTCCGTTTCAAAGGAAAGTCCGCTGAGCACCCTGCGGATGCTGCCATAGCTGTGCCCTCTGCGCAGCAGGGCATCAATGGCCCGCCGAACCTGCTTTTCATCGGAATTTTCGTCCAGCCGGGCGCGAAGAAAGGCTTCGATTTTTTCCTGCTGGTCGGGATAATCCGCCAAGGCTTCCTCCCAATACGCCTTGGGAATCCGCTTTTCATACAGGGCCTGCCTGGCCCTTGCGGAACCATAGCCCTTGGCGATGCAGGAGCGCACAATCTGGGCGGCCGTCTCCCGGTCATCCACCAGATGCAGCTCCTCCATCCATTGCACCGCCTCTTTTGCCTGCGCCGGATCCTCCCCTTTTCGCACCAGCCGCTCCTCCAGATCCCGCCGGGAAACACTGGTGGCAGAGACGATCCGTACCGCCCGCATTTTCGCGGACATGCTCCCGGCGGCGGTCAGCAGGCGCTCCATTTCCTCGCCGGTCAGCTCCCTGCCGGGATAGAGGCCGAAATCCTCCACCGTCTGCCGGTACAGGCCCAGCCTGGTGCCGTCCGCAAAGACGGCCCAGTAGCGTCCTGCCCGGTCGGGGGTATTTTTCAGCGAATCAAGTCTCATCGTCAAAGTCGTCAGCTTCCACCGTTACCGCCTTTTCCGCTGCCTTGGCAGGGGCTTTGGGAGCGGTGCCGTTCAGCTTCCACAGGTTCTCCCGCACCTGGGCCTCCACCTTCGCGGCAATGTCGGGATTTGCCATCAGGTATTCCTTCACGGAATTGGCGCCCTGGCCGATGCGCTCATCCCCCATGGAGAACCAGCTGCCGCTTTTCTGGACAATGTCCATCTGCACCGCCAGATCCACCAGCTCGCCCCACTTGGAGATGCCCTGGCCGTAGAGAATCTCAAACACCGCCTCCCGGAAAGGAGGCGCCACCTTATTCTTGACCACCTTGACCCGAACCTTGTTGCCGATCACATTGCTGCCTTCCTTGATGGCCTCAATCCGCCGCACATCCAGCCGGACGGAGGCGTAGAACTTCAAGGCGTTGCCGCCGGTGGTGGTCTCGGGATTGCCGTACATAACGCCGATCTTCATACGCAGCTGGTTGATGAAAATCACCACGCAGTTGGTCTTGGCGATGGTGCCCGCCAGCTTGCGCAGGGCCTGGGACATCAGTCTTGCCTGTAGGCCCACAAAGGTATCGCCCATCTCGCCCTCGATCTCCTGCTTGGGAACCAGGGCGGCAACGGAGTCCACCACCACCGCGTCCACGGCGCCGGAACGAACCAGGGCATCGGTAATTTCCAGGGCCTGCTCACCGGTATCCGGCTGGGAAACCAGCAGGTTGTCGGTGTCCACCCCCAGGGCGAAGGCATACACCGGATCCAGGGCGTGCTCCGCGTCCACAAAGGCCACTTCCCCGCCCCGCTTCTGGGCTTCCGCCAGAATGTGCAGGGCCAGGGTGGTCTTACCGGAGGATTCGGGGCCGTAAATCTCAATGATTCTGCCTTTCGGCACACCGCCGATGCCCAGGGCCGCGTCCAAGGCCAGGGAACCGGTGGGGATGGCCTCCACGTTCATCTCCGGACGGTCGCCCAGACGCATGACGGTGCCCTTGCCGAAGTTTTTGTCGATCTGCGCCAGGGCAGTTTGCAGGGCTTTCTTCTTGTCAGAAGCAGGGGCGGGGGCTTCGTAAACTGTCTTTTTGGTAGCCATATTATCCTTCCTTCCTGCCGTACTGAGCCAGCACGGCACGTTCTCTGTCGTTATAATCTCTGGTTCGTTCCAGAATGGTATATCCGTTATCTTGCAGGATGCGGCAGACATCGTCTCCCTGGCCCATGCCGAATTCCAGGCACAGATAGCCGCCGGGCCGCAGGGCAGGCGCGAAATTTTGGGCGATGGCACGGTAGAAATCCAAGCCATCCTCCCCGCCGTAGAGCGCCAGGTGGGGCTCATAGTCCCGGACGCTGGGAGGGAGCTGCTCCATCTCGCTGCCCGTGATATAGGGCGGGTTGGAAACGATCATGTCGAATTTTCCCAAAAACGGGAAAGCAGGCTGCAAAGCGTCCACCCGGACGCAGCGCACCCGGCCGCTAAGCTTGTTCAGCGCCGTGTTTTCCTTGGCCACCGACAGTGCCTCGTGGCTGATATCCGCCAGGGTCACCTTCGCGTCCTTGACCCGGCTGGCAACCGCCAGGCCGATGCAGCCGCTGCCGCAGCACAAATCCAGGATTCGGGGATCCTGTTCCAGAAACAGGGCCTGCCGGATGGCCAACTCCGCCACGGCGCAGGTATCGTCCCGGGGAATCAGCACGTCCGGCGTCACCTTCATGGGCAGGCCATAGAACTCCCACTGGCCCAGCAGATAGGCGATCGGTTCCCCGGCCAGCAGACGGTTCAGCCCCGTCTCCACCTCCTGCACCACCTTTTCCGAAGCGTACAGATCCCGCTCCGCCAGGAATTGGGCCTGGCTCTTTCCGGAAACGTGGCAGATGAGCATCCGGGCCAGGACACCCGCGTCCTGGCCGTTTTCCTGGGCCAGCAGCGCCCGGCGGGTATCCTGGTAGAGGGTGCCATACTGTTTTACCATCGATCCGCGCCCTCCTGCTCCGGGAGGACAGCCTGGACAGCGGCAATCCCCACCTCGATCATGGAATCATCCGGCTCGTTGGTGGTGAAATTCTGCATCCACATGCCGGGGGCGGTCAAAAACCGGGTCAGTCCGTTATCATGCCGCCCGGCCCAGCGGTTCAGTTCATAGGTAATGCTCACCACCAGGGGAAGCAGCAGCAGCTTAAACGCGATCATCAGCAGCCGGTACACCAGGCTCCCCCGCATGGCCTCCAGCGCCGGAAAAATGGAAAGCAGCAGGGATGATGCCACGGAAAACACCAGAATGGAGATCACCATCACCACCAGCAGGAAGCTGGTGCCGCACCGGGGATGGAGCCGGGTTTGCGCACGCACATTCTCTACCGTCAGCGGCAATCCCGCCTCATAGCAGCGAATGGTCTTATGCTCCGCGCCATGATAGGCAAACACCCGCTTCATCTCCCCCATCCGGGAGACCAGCAGCATATACGCCAGGAAAATGACCATGCGGATGACGCCCTCCACCAAGTTTACAGACAGCGCGCTGGTCAGCCAGCGGTCGAAAAAGCCGCCGATCACCATAGGCAGCAGGAAAAACAGGCCAATGGAAAGTCCCAGGCCCATGGCCACGGCGATGGCCACCACCACCTGCTGGAATTTTTCGTTCCCCAGCTTTTCCTCCAGCCAAAGGTCAAATTTTGACGGCTGCTCCTGCTCCTCCTCGGGGGCCAGATCAGCAGAGCGCATCAGCGCCTTGACGCCCTCCACCTGGGCGTCAAAGAAGTTGAACACGCCCCGAATGAAGGGAAGGTTTTTCCAGGATTTGGGGGGATTGCGCTTTCTGGGATGCACCTCGATGTTCAGTCCATCCTTCCCCCGGGTGACAATGGCGTCCTTCTCGGGGCCGCGCATCATGATTCCCTCAATCAACGCCTGGCCGCCGATCATCGTCTTGAATTTCTCACAGCAGCCTTGGGTTTCTTTGTTTGCCATACGATTTGCGTCTCCTTAATGTGCCGCGGGCAGCCGCACGGTTACCAGCGTTCCGCCTCCCTGGGCATTTTCCAGGGTTAGGGTGCCGCCGTGCATCTCCACGATCTCGTCACAGACCGCCAGGCCGATGCCGGTACCGCGGACACTGTTGCTGCCCTTATAGAATTTCTTTTTCACCAGCGGAATCTCATCCTCCGGGATGCCGGGGCCATAGTCCCGGATGCGAACCACCACCGAGTCGTCCTCATAGTGCATACTGGCATCGATCCGTTTGCCCGATCCGCCGTACTTGGCCGCGTTGTCCAGAATGTTTAGGAATACCTGCCGCAGCCGCTTGGCGTCGCAGGGAATCTCCGGGATATCCTCATCGTTATCCACGTAATGCAGCTGAATGCCCTCTTGTGCCAGCCGGCTGCCGTACATATACACGGTATCTTCGAATTCTCCCCGAATATCCGTCGGCTCCACCGCCAGGGTCATCCGCCCGTCCTGCATCCGGGAGAAGTCCAGCAGCTCCACCACCATTTCCGTTAAGCGCTTGGCCTCGCTGGAAATGATCTTTAATCCCTGCCGGGTATCCGCGTCCATATTTTCATCCGCCAGCAGCGTCTCGCTCCAGCCGTTGATGACGGTCAAGGGCGTGCGTAGCTCGTGGGACAGCTGGGAGATGAACTCCGCCTGCATTTTTTCATTCTGGGCGATTTTGTTGGACATTTCGTTGATGGTCTCCGCCAAATCGCCGATCTCATCCTTGTAAGCGGTTTTGATCTGGACGCCGTAGCCGCCGTTGGCAATGCGCTTAGCCTTCTCCGTAATCTCCGCCACCGGATTCATAATGGAGCGCAGGTAGTAGTTGCTGCTGACCAGAACCACGCTCATCACCGCCAGCAGCACCAGGCTGCTGGTAAAGGCCACCAGCAGGATCTGTCCATCCACCAGCCGGGTGGAGGTCACAAACCGCAGCACCCCCACCACTTCGCCATTGGCGAAGATCACCGGCCCGGATACCGCCAAAATCCGCTCATTTGTATCCGGATCCCGGCCCATAAAGGGCTGCACCACCCGGGTCTGGATCGCCTCCGCGATTTCCGGTGTGGCCGATGACTTGCCCGCCCACTGTCCGTAGGAGGACGCAACCAAGGTGCCATCCCTGTCCACAAATTGCAGCTCGATCCGATCCTTGCCCTCATAGGTCTGGGCATAGGTAATGCAGGACTGATAAAATTCACCATAGGTCTGATCCAGATTCGCGGAAAAAAACGCAATGCTCGCGTTGGCGCGGGTTTCCATGTCCGACTGCATATTGGAATAATAGTAGGCGGCAAAGGACGCGGTCACCGTCAAAACGCAGACCAGTCCCAGGGCCAGAACCACGCTGGCCGTATTCAGCAGCCAGCGTTTTTGCAGTCCGCCCATATTCAGCATGGATTTGATCTTCATCCGCGTTATGCGCCCCACTTATAGCCCAGGCCCCAAACGGTGGTAATATAGGTTGGGTTGGCCGTATCATCCTCGATTTTAATGCGAAGCCGCCGGATATTCACGTCCACGATCTTCAGCTCGCCCTCGTAATCCCGGCCCCAAACCGCGGACAGGATATCCTCCCGGGACAGGGCCCGGCCGGGGTTCTGCATGAACAGCTTCAAAATGGCATACTCCACCTGGGTCAAGCGAATGCGGTTGCCATTCTTTTCCAGGGTGTGGTTCCGGGTGTTCATCACGAACGGTCCCTGGGTCAGAAGCTCGGAGCTGGCATTGCTGTCGCCGCCGATCCGGCGGTACAATGCGTCAATCCGGGCCGTCAGCTCCGCGGGAGAGAAGGGCTTGGTCACATAGTCATCGGCGCCGGTCATGAGGCCTGTGACCTTGTCCATTTCCTGGGTGCGGGCGGTGAGCATGATGATACCCATCTGCTTGTTGGTGGCCCGGATCCGGCGGCAGACCTCAAAGCCGTCCATATCCCCGGGCACCATGATGTCCAGGATGGCGACGCCGGCATCGGGATTGGCGGCGATGGCGTCCAGGGCCTGCTGGCCGTCACCCGCCTCAATCACGTCGTAGCCCGCCCGCCTCAGATTGATGACCACAAAGCTGCGGATATTCAACTCGTCTTCCATAATCAGAACTTTTTTCATATGTTACCTCTCATTCTCTCCCGCCTGCCAGTCCTGTCTGATCAAGCGGAAGGACTGGATTAGGGAATCCTCCGTGATATGATAATCGGCAGCGCCGGTTTCCAGCTTGGCGGCATAGGCAACGCCCTCTGCCCGATACAGGGCAAACCGGCCGTCCTGAACCGCCACTTTATCCCGGTCGCTTCCGGTGAAAACATAGATACGGAACAACGCTGTTGCCTCCTGATAGGACTCGTCCCACAGATAGAAGGTATAGATATCGCTCCCCTGCTCCACGGACACCCGGCTGGCCCAGGCGCTGTCCAGCTGCAAATACCAGCCGCCCACATAGTTGTGGAAGGTAAACAGCTTGTCCGTCTCCCAGCCGTTCACATCCAGGGAGAACCACCGCAGCAAAAACCGCTGCTCCTCGTCCCGCCAGATGGACACCGGCTTCATGGTAATCAGCGATGGAAGCTCCAGAATGCCGTCTCCGTCAATATCGCTGGCATAGACGTAATAATTGAACAGCGTGCGGATACTGGTTTCCGCCTCGCTGGAGAAGGAAATGTTGGTAAACTGCCCATCCTTGATGGCGAAAACATCCGTAACAATGGCGTTTTCCTCCGCCGAACTGGCAACATACACCGCCGGGACTCCCCCCTGGAGTTTGCCAGAGATAATGCGGCGGATGCGGGAAGGATCCTGAGAAAGCTCCGTTTCCACGGAGCGGGTGATCTGCCCGTCCTGGCAGCCATAAAGCACCGCCATGCCCCGCTGGGTCTCCGCCTCTCCGGGGCGCAGAACCATCAGTTCCCTGCGCCCGTTTCCGTCCAGATCACAGGTCAGGAATTTGGAATAGACGTTGAGCAGCAGTAGCTCCGCGTCACCGCTTGCGAAGGAATACACCGCCACACTGCGCAGCACCTGGTCGCTGACCTGCTGGCCGATCACCAGTTCATAGCCTGGATTCTCGTCGAACTGGACATATTCCACCTGCTCGAAGGCCTGTCCATTGCTGCCAATGGTCTCCATGGTTCGCACCGAACCGTCTGCCTCCTGCTTGAATATCAGCACTTGCAGGGGCTTTTCCGTAGCGCCCTTGGCGAACACCAGATATTCGTCCTGGCCATCGCCGTCCAGATCCGCTGTCTGCACCGTCTGCTGGTTTTCCCCGGATCGGGGGGCGCAGTAAGTTAGGCCGTACATGGCGGAGTCAATCGCCGCTTGCAGCTTGTCATATTCCTTGGAACGCTTTGGCAGCGCGTACATTTCTTCCACTGTCCGGGTCGCGCACCCGGCCAGCAGCAGCGCGGCTGCCAGCAGGGTCAACAGCAGGATTCTCTTTTTCACGGCATCCTCCCCTTTCTGTAACCAAACGCATCTGGAAAAAGCGCCGTTTTCTCTTCATTATAGCACAAACATTTGGAAAAGAAAAGCTATTTTACAACAACATTTCCCTCGCCCAGGACATTTTTCAGTTCCCGGAGCATGGGTTCCCTCAGCTCGCACCGGGTGCCCCGGCGCTGCTTGGTATCGGCAAAGTACACCACGGCGCTGCTGCTGCCCGGGAACATGTTCAGAATCGCCCGAACCTTGGCAAACAGCTTTCCCTGCTCTGTGGGCAGCCGGAGATAGAGGGTGCCGGTCATGGCTGGAGCCGGCGGAACCGGGGGTTGGGCCGTCCCATCCGCATAATCGGAAATGGGCCGCGCCCGGTTCATGACAATCTGCGGCTCCTTATCGTCCCGCAGGGACAGCCGCCCTGTGACAACCACCGGACTGCCCTCCCGCAGATAGCCGCCGTACTGGGTCAGCACATTGGAAAACGCCAGCATTTCAATAGCCGCCGTGTCGTCCTCCACCGTGACGTAGGCCATCATGGAATTGCTGCGGGTGGTTTTCATTTTTACCGTCTGGACAATTCCCGCCACGCTGACGATCTGATCGTCCTGGAGGGTGCTTTCCTCATCCATAAGACTTCCAATGTGCATAACATGGGTATTTCGCAGATACGGGCGGTAATCATCCATGGGATGGCCGGAAATATAAATGCCGGTGGTCTCCTTCTCCATGGCAAGCTTGTCCGCCTTGTTCAGCTCCTTCAGCTTGGGGATGGGAATGCGGGCGGCGGCGTCATCCGCCTCCAGCATACCAAACAGGCCCATCTGGCCCTCCAGATTTTTCTTCCGGGAGGAGGCAATGGAATCCATCATCTGATCGTACACCGCCAGCAGCTCGCTGCGATGGCAGCCGAAGCAGTCCGCCGCGCCGCATTTGATGAAGTTCTCCACCGCCCGCTTGTTCAGCTCCCCGTCTCCCATCCGCTCGATAAAATCCTCCAGGGATTGGAAGGGGCCGCCCTCGGTGCGCTTTTTCACCATGGTGCGGATCAGGCCGCGGCCCACGTTCTTCACGGCGCCCAGGCCGAACCGGATGGCATCGCCCTCCACGGTGAAATGATCGTCGGAATGGTTCAGATCCGGAGGCAGCACTGGAATGCCCATCTCCTTGCACTCCGCAATATAGCCGGAGATTTTCGTGGCGGAGTCCAGCACCGAGGTCATCAGCGCCGCCATATACTGCCGGGGATAGTGGCATTTGAGGTAAGCGGTCTGGTAGGCCACCACCGCGTAGCACACCGCGTGGGCCTTGTTGAAGGCGTAGTTGGCAAAATCCACGATCTCATCATAGATGGACTGGGCCACGCTTTCGGAAACACCGTGGCCGATGCAGCCGGTGATATTTTGTTCCGGGTCACCATAGACGAACACCTTCCGCTCGGCTTCGATGACCTTCATTTTCTTCTTGGAAATGGCCCGGCGGAT
>CAMEWZ010000044.1 GCA_945946745.1 uncultured Clostridia bacterium
CCCATAGGGGGCACCTCTCCCATAGGGAGAGGCAAGGGGCTGACCAAGAAACACCAATTTGTACCGCAGTAACGATACTGAGCGGTACCCGGTGGTATTGCGATTTTTGCCCAACTTTTGCACATAGTTTCCGTCCCCAGGGAAATACTACCCTTGAAAAGGCGGTGTATTTTATGGAGGAATTCTTCTGCAAGACCAGGCTGATCTGCGGCAGCGGAGCGGTTTCCGCGTTGGGGAGCCTGGGGGGAACACGATTGTTTTTGGTAACGGATCCGTTCTTTGCGAAAAACGGCATGGCCCACCGGGTGGCGGAGGCGGCAAAATGCGGCCAGGTGGAGATTTTTGACAAGGTGCAGCCGGATCCCACCGTGGAGCTGGCTGCGGAGGGCACGGCCCGGCTGCGGGAATTTCAGCCGGATCTGCTGGTGGCGCTGGGCGGGGGCAGTGCCATGGACTGTGCCAAGGCCATGGCCTATTTCGCCAAGGGAAGCTATACCCTGGCCGCCATCCCCACCACCTCCGGCTCCGGCTCGGAGGTGACGGATTTCGCGATTCTAACCCACAACCGCGTCAAGCACCCGTTGGTGGATCCACGGCTGCGGCCGGACGTGGCGATTCTGGACAGCAATTTTCTCCAGGAGCTGCCAAAGGGCTTGATTGCGGAAACCGGCTTCGATGTGCTGACCCACAGTCTGGAGGCCTATGTGGCAAGGGACGCGGGTGCGGTGACGGATTTGTTGGCCCGGGAAGCTTTCAGCAGCGCCTTCGCCGCGCTACCAGCCTCCTACGCGGGCAATACCGCCGTCCGTCTGAAGGTGCATTTGGCGGCGAGCCTGGCGGGAATGGCTTTTACCCAGGCGGGACTGGGACTTTGCCACGCCATGGCCCACAGCCTGGGCGGTATGTTCCATGTGCCCCATGGGCGGCTGAACGCCATTTTGCTGCCGTCGGTCATCGGCTGCAACGCCCATGCGGCGGGAAAGAAATACGCCGAGCTGGCCCGGGCCGCCGGGATGGGAGGCAGCGCCGACACCATCGCCCTGCGGAATTTGAAAAACGGCCTGATCCGGCTGCGGCGGGAGCTGAATCTGCCGGAGACCCTTTCCCAGGCAGGTGTGGATCCCAGGTCGGTCTGGCGCAATGCCGGGGAAATCGTTGCGGCGACTCTGGCGGATCCCTGCTGCAAAAGCAATCCTATGGAGGCGGAGGACTTCCTGGTGCGCCGGATTCTGGAAGAGGTGACCGGGCGTGTCTGAGGTGCTGCGCAGCGTGGGTTTGGACGTGGGTACAACCTCCACTCAGATGGTGCTGTCCGAGCTGACGGTGGAGAACCGGGCCTCCAGCTTCGCGGTGCCGGAGCTGGAGATCGCGGAGCGGAAGATCCTATACAAAAGCCCGGTGTATTTCACACCGCTGCTGGATGAAAGCCGCATGGACGGCGCCGCCCTGCGGAAAATCGTGGAGGCGGAGTATCGCAAAGCGGGAATCACCCGGGAAACCGTGGACACGGGCGCCATCATCATCACCGGGGAAACCAGCCGGAAGGAGAACGCCCGGGCTGTGCTGGAGGCCCTGGCGGATTTGGCCGGGGACTTTGTGGTCGCCACGGCGGGGCCGGAGCTGGAAAGCGTACTGGCGGCCAAGGGCGCCGGAGCGGTGGCCTATTCCCGCCAGACAGGGAAAACCGTGCTGCACATGGACATCGGCGGTGGAACCAGCAATCTGGCGCTGATCCAGGAGGGAAGGATTCTGCAAACCGGCTGCCTCAACGTGGGCGGGCGGTTGGTGAAGCTGGACGCGGAGGGCAGGATCACCTATGTTTCTCCCGCTGTGATGGATATTTTCCCACGAAAGGTGGGAGACTATGCCCACCAGGAGCAGCTGGAAGAATTGGCACAGCGCTTGACCTGCGGGCTGGAAATGGCGGCGGGGCTGCGGGAGCCGGGGCCGCTTTTGGAACGGCTGTGGACGGCAGAGGCCGGGCCGGTGTGGCGGATTCCGGAGCCGGGAGCGGCGCTGTCCTTCTCCGGCGGGGTGGCGGACTGCATCCGCACGAAGCGGCCCCCGCTGGAATTCGGAGATATCGGCCCGGTGCTGGGACAGGCTATCCGAAACAGCCGCCTGTGCCAGGGGCCGTATGTGCTGGGCAGGGAAACCATCCGGGCAACCGTCATCGGGGCGGGCTGCCACAGCACCCAACTGTCCGGCAGCACGGTGTTCTATCAGAACATCCGATTCCCGCTGAAGAACGTTCCGGTGGTCACGGCGGAGGATTGGACGGGGCAGGAGGAGCCGGTGATCCTGGCTATGCCGGGGCTGACCGCGCCCAGCTACCGGGAGACCACGGCGCTGGCGGAGCGGCTCATCGCGGGGCATCGGGGGCCAATGCTGCTGTGCCTGGAGCAGGACATGGCCAAGGCTCTGGGGCAGGCGCTGGCGGTTCGCCTTCCCCGGGAGGCGGAGATCCTGTGCCTGGATCGGGTGAAGGCCGGGCAAGGCAGCTATCTGGACATCGGCGCGCCGGTGGGCAGCGCGCTGCCGGTGGTGGTCAAGACGCTGGTTTTGGGACAGCAGGCGGCGTTCTCTTGAGAAACCTCCCGCCAAGGGTGTTCCTGACTGGAAGAAGCAAATGAAAGTGCAATGCAGAAAGGATGTACACGATGGATACAAATTCTTTGGGTATGATCGAAACAAAAGGGCTGATCGGGGCCATTGAGGCTGCGGATGCCATGGTCAAGTCTGCCAATGTGCAGCTGGTGGGGAAGGAACAGGTTGGCGGCGGCCTGGTGACGGTCATGGTGCGCGGAGACGTGGGCGCGGTGAAGGCGGCTACGGACGCGGGTGCGGCGGCTGCGGAAAAGGTGGGAGAGTTGATTTCCGTCCACGTGATTGCCCGGCCCCACATGGAGGTGGACGCCATTTTGCCCAAGGGTCGGACAAATCAGACGCCGCCTGCGGGAAAGTAAATGCTGTACGACGAAAACGCGGTTCGGGCCAACCTTCGCAGCCGGGACGGAAAGCGGGTCTATTATCTGGGCAAGGGCGACCAGCTGACCAGCGGCGCCAGAGACTTCCTGCGCCGGGAGCGGATTGAGATCCTCCCGGCGGAGCAGGCCCGTCCGGAGCGTTACCAGACGCTGGGTGGCGGCTGGCTGGAGGAAAAGCCGGAGCATATGACCCATTTGCACGGCAGCGTCTTGGTGCCCAAAAATCACCCCCGGATTCAATTCCGGGGGAAGCTGGACACCCTGGAGGCGGAGCTGCTGTTATGCCAGACGGCGGACGCGGCGCTGATTGCTCCGGTGGGGGAAATTCTGAATCTGGCCCGGCAAATTGTCCGGTGCGAGGTTCTGGAGGAGCCGCTGCGCTGGGACAAGCTCTGCGGACTGACAGAAGCGGAACAGCGCAAACGCAGCCATTTCCCCCAGGATTACTACGGCCAGCCCCATTTTATGCCCTCGGCGGAGGACGGGCCGGTGATGGCACGGCTGAACCGCGCCAGATGCGCCGCCCGGGAGGCGGAGCTGGCGGCTGTGACGGCGTTTTCTGACCGGGATGGAACCGTCACCCGATTGGATATTCTGACAGCGCTGAATCGGATGAGCAGTATGCTCTACCTGCTAATGATCCAGCGAAAAGCTGCCAAAGCCCGGGAGAAACCAGGACTGCCCGGACAGGACATGCAACAAAAAGGATGGAACCTATGAAACTAAAAACCACATTGCTGGGAAAAACCTATCTGTTCCAGAGCGTCAAAGAGGTTCTGGCCAAGGCAAACGAGGAAAAGACCGGAGACAAGCTGGCAGGGCTGGCGGCGGAAAGCGCCCAGGAGCGGGTGGCGGCCAAAGTGGTGCTGTCCGCGCTGACGCTGGGGGAGCTGCGGGAAAACCCGGCGGTTCCCTATGAGGAGGACGAAGTCACCCGGATTATTCAGGATGACGTCAACGAGCCGGTCTACCGGAAAATCCGGGGCTGGACGGTGTCCGAGCTGCGGGAGTGGCTGCTCTCGGAAACGACCACCGGCGATGATATCCATAAGCTCAGCCGGGGTCTGACATCGGAGATGGTGGCGGCGGTTTGCAAGCTGATGAGCAATCTGGATCTGATCTACGCCGCCAACAAAATCACCGTCACCGCCCACTGCAATACCACCATCGGACTGCCGGGCACACTGAGCTGCCGCCTCCAGCCCAACCACACCACCGACGATCCCGAGGGAATCACCGCCTCTACCCTGGAGGGACTGAGCTTTGGCGCGGGAGACGCGGTGATTGGCTTAAATCCGGTGACGGACAGCCCGGAACAGGTGGGCAAGGTGCTGCGCCGGTTCCAGGAGATCAAGGAGCACTGGCAGATCCCTACCCAGATCTGCGTCCTGGCCCATGTGACCGCGCAGATGAAGGCTGTCCGGGACGGCGCGCCCTGTGACCTCATTTTCCAGTCCATCGCCGGAAGTCAGAAGGGAAACGAGGCCTTCGGCTTCAGCGCGGCAACGCTGGAGGAGGCCCGGCAGCTGCTGCTGAAGGACGGCACGGCGGAGGGGCCCAACGTGATGTATTTTGAGACAGGCCAAGGCTCCGAGTTAAGCTCCAACGCCCACCACGGCACGGATCAGGTGACCATGGAGGCAAGATGCTATGGCTTTGCCAAGCGGTTCCAGCCCTTCCTGGTGAACACGGTTGTGGGCTTTATCGGGCCGGAATACCTGTATGATGCCCGCCAGGTGACCCGGGCAGGGCTGGAGGATCATTTTATGGGCAAGCTTACGGGCATCTCCATGGGCTGTGACTGCTGCTACACCAACCACATGAAGGCAGATCAGAACGATATTGAGAATTTGGCCAGCCTGCTGACGCTGGCGGGGTGCAATTATTTCATGGGTATCCCCCACGGGGACGATATTATGCTCAACTACCAGACCACCGGTTTCCGGGAAACCGCGGCCCTGCGGGAGCTGACGGGAAAAACCGCCATCCCGGAATTCCAGCGCTGGCTGGAAAAGATGGGCTTCGTGGAAAACGGCCGTCTGACGAAAAAAGCCGGAGACGGTTCCAGCCTGTTGTTCTGATGAAAAAAGAAGCGGACAACGGCGGCGCGCCGCCTAAGAGGTGAGAACAGGATGAATGAAACGCAATGGAATAGGCTGGTGGAGGCGGTGGCGCAGAGCCTGTTTGTGGAGCTGGAGGCCTCCGGGCGGCATGTGCATGTGACGAAGGAGCAGGCGCTGGCCCTGTTTGGCCATCCGCTGACGCAGGCGCGGCCACTCTCCCAGCCGGGACAGTACCTGGCGAAAGAACGGGTCACGGTGATCGGGCCAAAAGGGGAATTCCAAAATGTGGCCGTGCTTGGCCCGGAACGGAAAGCGGCCCAGGTGGAAATCTCCTTGACGGATGCCAGAACCCTGGGGATCGACGCGCCGGTGCGGCTGTCCGGAGAGGTGGACGGAACGCCCGGAGCGGTGCTGGTGGGGAGTCAGGGGCAGGTGCGCCTGACCCAGGGCGTCATCGCCGCCCGGCGGCATATCCATCTGACCCCGGAAGCTGCGGCACGGTTTGGCGTTGGGGACAAGCAGGTGGTTCGCCTGCAAACTCTGACGGCTCGGCCTGTGGTGTTTGGCGACGTGGTGGTGCGGGTCAGCCCGGATTTTGCGCCCTATGCCCACCTGGACTATGACGAGGCCAATGCCTGCGGCTTTCGCAAGGGCGACCTGGGGAGGATTCTCCCATGATCCGGGCGCTGCTGATCGGCCGGGAGCCGGGACTGGAGCTGGGGTATCAATATGTGACGGAGCCGCCCTATGAGGCGGTGGTGATTGGCTCGCTGCGATTGTCGGAGCTGCTGCGGTTCCGGGAGGAGCGGGTGCTGGCTGCCCTGGCGGAGGGAAAACCGGTGTACCTGTACACCCCGGGCCTGCCGGAGGCACCGAAGAACCGAGCGCTGGCAGGCAGCCTGACGGCGGCCCAGCGAGAGCTGAAAAACTGGGGTGTGCTGTTCACCGACGGCGGACGGAAAAAGCTGGTGACGGCGGAGGAGGCCCGGGCCCTGCGCAGCGCCGGACGGCAGCCAAGCCCCGGTGCCGTGCTGACACCTCTGGCGAAGGAGATTTTGGAGGGAACGAAATGAAGGTTGGAAAAGTAGTCGGGGCCATTTGGGCAACCCGGAAGGCCGCCTGCTTGCAGGGACAGACCTTCCTGGTGGTGGAAAGCGATGGCCAGCGGATCGTGGCGGCAGATCAGGTGGGCGCGGGAACCGGAGACCGGGTGCTGCTGGCCACGGGGACGGTTGCGTCCCGGTATTGCATGGAGGCCCCGGTGGATGCCGCCGTGGTGGCCATTGTGGACGAAAAATAGGGCCTAATGGGCGGAAGGACAGGGAAACGCAATGAACAAACAGGAACTTGCCGCCATGGTGGCGGAAATTCTCGGGGATATGGGAACCGAGCCTATGGTAAAGGCCAGCGACTACCGCCCCACCGCGCCGCAGCCGGAGAAACGATCTCCGGCCTATGACGACGGGGATTTTGTACCGGATGTGACCGCGCTGGATCTGCGGCGGTTGTATCTGGTGGAGCATCCGGAAAATGGGGAAAAATTCCGAAAAATGAAGGAACGCACCCCTGCCCGTTTGGGCAGCGGACGCGCTGGCCCCCGGTACAAGACTCTGACCATGCTCCGGTTCCGGGCAGATCACGCGGCGGCCCAGGACGCGGTGTTCTCCCAGGTGCCGGAGGATTTCGCGGCGAAAAACGGCATGGTGGAGGTTCAGACAAAGTGCCAGAATAAGGACGAATATCTGACCCGGCCGGATCACGGCCGCTGCTTTGACGAGGAAAACCAGGCGAAAATTCGTGCCGCCATCCCCGGCACGCCCCGGGTGCAGATCGTGGTGGGGGACGGGCTTAGCTCGGCGGCCATCACCGCCAACGCCATGGACTGCCTGGAGGCCATCCGGGAGGGACTCAAGCTGAAGGGCATCGACCCGGGAACGCCGATTTTCGTCCGCTATTGCCGGGTAGGCGCGGGGGACGCCATCGGGGACATCACCGGCTGCGAGCTGGTGTGTATGCTGGTGGGGGAGCGGCCGGGTCTGGTCACGGATAAGAGCATGTCCGCCTATCTCACCTACCGGCCCAGAACCGGGGTGTCGGAGTCTGCCCGGACGGTGGTTTCCAATATCCATGCCCAGGGAACCCCCGCTGTGGAGGCCGGGGCCCACATTGCCGGGCTGATCGAAACCATTCTGAAGCGCAAGGTATCCGGCGTGGGCCTGCATAAGGAGGCGGGGGCATGATTCCGGTTCGGGTTCTGGCGGTGCGGTATCTGGCCAACGCCAGCCCCGCCCTGTGCGCGGCCCTGGGCGCGCCCAAGGGATACCCATCCCTGGGCCTCATTACCACGGACTGCGATGACGCTACCTATATCGCGCTGGACGCGGCCACCAAGGCGGCGGAGGTGGAGGTGGCCTACAGCCGCAGCTTTTATGCCGGAGCGGCCAACGCCTCCACCCCCAATGCCGGGGAGGTCATCGGCATCCTGGCGGCCCAGACTCCGGGGGCGGTGAAAAGCGGCATGGAGGCGGCGCTGGCGGCCTTGGGCCGGATTGGGTTCCAGGAAGTGGAGCATGTTCCCTACCTGGCCCAGACGGTCAGCAGCGTGGGCGGATTCCTGGCCCGGGAGGCGGGGGTGCGGCAGGGAACGGCCCTGGCCTATCTCATTGCCCCGCCGCTGGAGGGAATGTACGCGCTGGACGCGGCGCTGAAGGCAGCGGATGTGACGTTATGTAAACTCTACGCGCCGCCCAGCGAAACCAATTTCGGCGGCGGCCTGCTGTCCGGCACCCAAAGCGCCTGTGAGGCTGCCTGCGCGGCCTTTGCCGACGCGGTGGCAGAGGTTGCCGCCCGGCCTTTGGAAAGCATATAAAGGAGGGCTTTATGGAACTGGATAAGGATTTATCCGCCCGGCAGGAGGCCCGGACGTTGGCCCGGGCCGCGGAGAGCGCCCAGCGGATTCTGGGAGAAATGCCCCAGGAAAAGCTGGACGCCATCGTAGAAGCGGTGGCGAAGGCCTTTGAAAAGGAGGCCTTCTCCCTGGCGGAAATGGCGGTGCGGGAGACGGGGTTCGGCAATGTGGAGGACAAAACCACAAAGAACCTGTTCGCCTCCCGGCAGGTAGCCCAGGCGGTGCGGGGGATGAAAACCGTTGGCCTGCTGCGGCAGGAGCCGGGGCTATGGGAGTATGGGGTGCCGGTGGGAGTGATTGCCGCCATCGTTCCCAGCACCAATCCCACCTCGACGGTGTGCTACAAGGCCATCATCGCCTTGAAGGCAGGCAACGCCATTGTGTTTTCTCCCCATCCCAAAGCGATTTGCTGTACCCGCCAGGCTGTGCAGATTGTGGCGGAGGCGGCGGAAAGGGCCGGCGCGCCCAAGGGAAGCGTGTCCTGCTTAACGATCCCCGTTTTGGCAGGATGCCAGGAGCTGATGGCGGCGGAGCCGGTGCGGCTGATCCTAGCCACGGGAGGCCCCGGTATGGTGAAGGCGGCCTATTCCTCCGGAAAGCCGGCCATCGGCGTTGGCGCGGGCAACGGCCCTGCCTATATTCACCACAGCGCGGATGTTTCCAGGGCGCTGGCGCGGATCATCCGCTCCAAAACCTTTGATAACGGCACGGTCTGTGCCTCGGAGCAGAGCATTATTGTGGAAAAGGCCCTGGAGGAGCGGGTCATCGCCGAAGGAAAGCGCCAGGGCTGCTACTTTATGAACCCGGAGGAGGCGGGACGGCTGGCAAAGCTGCTGTTCCGACCCAATGGTACGCTGAATCCGGAAATTGTGGGAAAAACCGCCATTTTCCTGGCTGAGAAAAGCGGCTTTTCTGTGCCCCGGGAGACGAAGGTGCTGATCGCCCGGGAGCAGGAGGCAGGCCCGGCGCGTCCCTATTCCATGGAGAAGCTCTGCCCGGTGCTGGCGTTTTTTGTGATGGATAACGAGGAGGCGGTGCTGGAAAAGTGCGTGGAGGTGCTCACCTTTGAGGGCAGCGGCCACACCTTCGCCATGCACGCGGAGGACGAGGGGGTTATCCGGCGTTTCGCGGCGAAAATCCCCGTGTCCCGGTTCCTGGTGAATACCCCGGCGGCGCTGGGAGGCATCGGCGCCACCACGGCGCTGTTCCCGGCGTTGACTCTGGGCTGCGGCGCGGTGGGAGGGAGCAGTTCCTCCAACAACATTTCGCCGCTGGATCTGATCAACCTGCGCCGGGTAGCCTGGGACAAGGAGAAGTCCGAGGAAAAACCGGCGTCCATGGACACCGGCCTTGTGGAAATGCTCACCGAGAAAATCCTGCAGCGGCTGGAAAAGCAGCTGCCAACGGAAGGAAATGGCATCCCTTGACGGTTTCCCATCCCGCGTATGCGTCAAATGAAGGAGGGGCGGCGTGTCGTTCCATGAGATTTTGATTGCCGTTATGGCGGCCTTTGCTGTCCTGGGAGCCATTGACCGGATTTTCGGAAATCGGTTTGGTATGGGGCAGGAATTTGAAAACGGGATCCTTGCCATGGGTTCTTTGGCCCTGGCCATGGTGGGCATCGTGTCCCTGGCGCCGGTGCTGGCGGCGGTGCTGAAGCCAGTGGTGGTTCCGGTCTACGCCTTTTTGGGGGCAGACCCGGCCATGTTTGCCGGAACCATTCTGGCAAATGATATGGGCGGCGGCGCGCTGGCGGCGGAAATGACCGACGATCCCCAGGCGGCGCTGCTGGGGGGCGTGCTGACGGGGGCCATGCTGGGCGCTACCATCGTCTTTACCATCCCGGTGGCTATGGGGATTTTGGAGGAAAAGGATCGGCCTGCCATGGCAAAAGGCATCCTTTGCGGCATTGTGACCATTCCTCTTGGGGTACTGGTGGGGGGATTGGCGGCAGGCTTCCCGGTGGGAATGGTGCTGCGGAATCTGATTCCCATTGTGCTCTTTGCGGCGCTGATTGCCCTGGGATTGTGGCGGGCGGAAAAGGCCATGGTCAAGGGCTTTGCAGTGTTCGGCAAATTTGTGGTCATCGTGGTGACGGTGGGCCTGGCGGCGGCCATTGTGGAGGAGCTGACGGGCTTCGTCCTCATACCGGGCATGGCCCCCATTTCCGAGGGCTTTGCCACGGTGGGCGCCATCGCCATTGTGCTGGCGGGCGCCTTCCCGTTGGTATTTGTCATCACCAAGCTGCTGCGAAAGCCCCTGCTGGCTTTGGGGCGGCGGCTGGGCATCAATGACGCGGCTGCTGCCGGACTGATTGCAAGCCTTGCCAATTCCATTGCCGCCTTCGGCATGGTGAAGGATATGAACCAGCGGGGAAAGGTCATCAACATCGCCTTTGCCGTGTCGGCGGCCTTTGTGTTCGGCGACCACCTGGGCTTCACCGCCGGGTTTGCTCCGGAGATGATCGGCCCCATGATCCTGGGCAAGCTGGCAGGCGGCATCAGCGCCGTGGCCGTGGCCATGTGGCTGACCCGGGACGAGGAAAAGACTTGACAAACCTTGGTTTTCTGGGATATAATAGCAAAGATATCGCAAAAGGCTGCGAAAAGAAGAGTATTTCGCCGAAACCGGCCAGAGAGCCCCGTTTGCTGGAAAGGGGTACGGACAGAAGCGGAAGAACATGGTCTTGGAGCCGGAGGCTCGATAGGTAGGGCTTCCCGGGACGTCCCGTTACAGGCGGCATGAGGCGTTTGCTTCGGTAAACGCGAATCAAGGTGGTACCGCGTCATTTTTTGCCGCCCTTGGCTGATAACCAAGGGCGGCTTTTCATTTAAGGAGGAGATTTCGTATGTGCGAAACATGCAAGGGGAATTTCTACATCACCACCCCCATTTATTACCCGTCCGCCAAGCTGCATATCGGCCACACCTACTGCACCGTGGCTACGGACGCCATGGCCCGGTATAAGCGGCTCCAGGGCTACAACGTCATGTTCCTCACCGGCAC
>CAMEWZ010000045.1 GCA_945946745.1 uncultured Clostridia bacterium
GAGGGCGCCACCAAGGCTGACCTGGCCGCCTCCATTTTCCAGGCGGTGGTGAACCAGACCATCTCCGGTCTGGCTTGCGGAAAGCCCATCCGGGGCTGTGTCGCCTTCCTGGGCGGGCCGCTGCACTTCTTGACAGAGCTGAAAGCGGCGTTTATCCGCACCTTGAAGCTGACGGAGGAAACCACGGTAGACCCGGAGAACTCCCACCTTTTTGCGGCCATGGGCGCGGCACTGGAAGCGACGGACGCGGAGGAAGTAGCCCTGGACAGTTTGGTGAACACGCTGGAACAGGGGGTCAAGGCCTCCTTCGAAATGCCCCGGCTGGAGCCGCTGTTCCGAAACCAGGCGGAATACGAGGCCTTTTGCCGCCGCCACAGCCAGGCGGTGGTGAAAAAGGAGAGTCTGGCGGATTACACCGGAAATTGTTACCTGGGCATCGACGCCGGTTCCACCACCACCAAGCTGGTGCTGATTGGGGAGAAGGGACAGCTGCTGTATTCCTTCTACGCAGGCAACCAGGGCAATCCCATCCTCACCGCTCAGTTCGCCATCGGGGAACTGAAACGCCAGCTGCCCCCGGGGGCTAAGCTTGTCCGGGGCTGCTCCACGGGCTACGGAGAATCCCTTTTAAAGGCAGCCTTTGCCCTGGACGAGGGGGTGGTGGAGACCATCGCCCACTGCACAGCCGCCTCCTTCTTTGACCCGGAGGTGGACTGCGTGCTGGATATCGGCGGCCAGGATATGAAGTGCATCAAGCTGAAAAACGGCACGGTGGACACCATTTTGCTCAACGAGGCCTGTTCCTCCGGCTGCGGTTCGTTCATTGAAAATTTTGCCACCAGCCTAGGCTATACCGCCGAGGGCTTTGCCAAGGAGGCTTTATTGGCCAAAGCCCCGGTGGATTTGGGCACCCGATGCACGGTGTTCATGAACTCCAACGTCAAGCAGGCCCAGAAGGAAGGGGCGACGGTGCCGGATATCTCCGCGGGTCTTGCCTATTCTGTCATCAAAAACGCCCTGTACAAGGTCATCAAGCTGGCATCGGCTGAGGATCTGGGAAGCCACATTGTGGTTCAGGGCGGCACCTTCCACAATCAGGCGGTGCTTCGGGCTTTGGAGAAAATCGCCGGAGTGGAGGTTACCTGCCCGGATATTTCCGGTTTGATGGGCGCCTTCGGCGCGGCGCTGGTGGCGAGAAGCCACTATACCGGCCAGGAGACCACCATGCTTTCCCTGGAGGATATGCTGCGCCTGAGCTACAAGACCAACTCCGTCCGCTGCGGCGGCTGCTCCAACCGCTGTATGCTCACCATCAACCAATTCTCAGGCGGCAGAAAGCACATCAGCGGCAACCGCTGTGAAAAAGGCGCGGGAGGAGCCGAAAAAGGGGAGAAGGCTCCCAACATGGTGCTCTACAAGCGCCAGCGGCTGTTCGACTACCCGCCGCTGGAGGAGGAGCAAGCGCCCCGGGGCACCATCGGCATTCCCCGAGTGCTGAACATGTACGAAAACTATCCCTTCTGGGCCACCTTTTTCAAAGCGCTGGGGTTCCGAGTGGTGTTGTCCCCCTTCTCTACACGGAAGATTTATGAGCAGGGCATGGCCTCCATCCCTTCCGAGTCGGAGTGCTATCCCGCGAAGCTGTCCCATGGTCACGTGCAGTGGCTGATTGACCAGGGTGTCCGGGAGATTTTCCATCCCTGCGTGTTTTATGAGCACCAGGAGACTGAGAATGCCCAGAATCACTACAACTGTCCCATTGTGGTCTCCTACGCGGAGAACCTAAAAAACAACGTGGAGGAAATCGCGGACGGCAGCGTCCATTACATTCGTCCCTTTATCGCCTTGACCTCCGAGCAAACCGCTGCCGACCGGCTGGTGAAAACAGCCGCTGAGGAGTGGCAGATCCCGGAAAAGGAAGTACGCGCCGCCGTCCATGCGGCCTGGCAGGAGCAGCTGCAAGCCAAGGAGGATATCCGGCGGGAGGGCGCCCGGCTGCTGGCGGAAATGGAAACCAAGCAGGGCAGAGGAATCGTGCTGTGCGGCCGGCCCTATCACATCGATCCGGAGATCAACCACGGCATCCCGGAACTGATTGCCTCCTATGGTCTGACGGTGTTCACCGAGGACAGCCTGCCGCTGGATCCCCATGCGGAGCGGCCGCTGCGGGTGGTGGATCAGTGGGTGTATCACTCCCGGCTGTATTCCGCCGCGGAATTCGTGGCCAAGCGGAATGATTTGGAGCTGATCCAGCTGAATTCCTTTGGCTGCGGCTTGGATGCGGTGACCACCGACCAGGTGGCGGAGATCCTGGAAAAGAGCAACAAGCTCTATACTCTACTGAAAATTGATGAGGTAAACAACCTGGGCGCGGTGCGCATTCGCATCCGCAGTCTGCTGGCGGCCATGGATATGCGCCGGGAGAAGCAGATTCTGGCCCAGCCCGCTCCCCAGAAATACCAGCGGACGGAATTCACCCGTCAGATGCGCCAGGAGGGCTACACCATCCTGGCACCCCAGATGAGCCCCATCCACTTTGAACTGGTGGAGCCGGTGCTGCGCAGACATGGCTACAATGTGGTTTTGCTGGACAATGACAACCGGACGGCCATCGATACCGGGCTGAAATTTGTCAACAACGATGCCTGCTTCCCCTCCATCACCGTGGTGGGCCAGATCATGCAGGCCATCCTCTCCGGGAAATACGACACCGACCATCTGGCCGTCATGATGACCCAGACCGGCGGCTGCTGCCGGGCCAGCAACTATGTGGCCTTTATCCGGCGGGCGCTGGAAAAAGCGAATCTGGGACATATTCCCGTGATCTCTCTGAATTTCAACGGCATGGAGAAGAACGAGGGCTTCAGCATGACCGTGCCGCTGCTGCGGGATATCTTTGAGGCGGTGGTATATGGCGATCTGTTGATGCGCTGCCTGTACCGGGTACGGCCCTATGAGCTGACCAAGGGAAGCGCGGATGCCCTCCATGCCCGCTGGACGAAAAAGTGCGTTCAGGCGTTGACGGGCAAGCACTCCATGGGCTTGTACCGGCAGTATTGCCAGGAAATCGTCCGGGATTTTGATACCCTGCCGATCGATGAGTCGCTGCGTAAGCCCCGGGTGGGCGTGGTCGGCGAGATTTTGGTGAAGTACATGCCCCTGGCCAATAACCATCTGGTGGATTTGCTGGAACGGGAAGGCGCCGAGGCGGTGGTGCCGGATCTGATGGACTTTATGAATTACTGCTTATATAACGGGAAATATAAAGCCGAGTTCCTGGGTGCGAAAAAATCCGGCGCCATGGCGGCGGAGGTGGCGGTGAAGCTGATCCGGCTTCTGCGCCGGCCTGCCATCGAGGCGCTGGAAAAGAGTGAACGGTTCGAGGCGCCACTCCCCATTGAGGAGCTGGCCGAGATGACCAAGCCCTTCCTGTCCCTGGGCAACCAGTATGGCGAGGGTTGGTTCCTAACGGGAGAGATGGTGGAGCTGATCCAATCCGGGGTGCCCAATATCGTCTGTATCCAGCCCTTTGCGTGCCTGCCCAATCATGTGGTGGGCAAGGGCGTCATGAAAGCGCTGAAGCGGGAATATCCCCAGGCCAACATCGCGGCGGTGGACTATGACCCCGGCGCATCGGAGGTCAACCAGCTCAACCGGATCAAATTGATGCTCTCTGCCGCGAAAGCGTCTCTCTGCGCGGCAGCAGAATAAACAAATGTGCATATCCGCTTTCCGCAGCAAAAGGGGAATCTTGTTAATTAGCACCGTACCCCTTGCCTCTCCCTCTGGGAGAGGTGGCAGCCGTTAGGCTGACGGAGAGGGCGACGGGGCGCTTCATTGCCCTCTCAGTCACGGCCAAAGACCGTGCCAGCTCTCCCAAAGGGAGAGCCAAGGGGGCTTCATTCGATAAAAAACAATGCACCTAACGAAAGTCGATAAGCACATAACCAACTATACCAGCGGGAGCCGATGCCGCGCATCGGCTCCCGTAATGCTCGTTTGTTTCCTTTTCTCTCAGTCCCTTGACGAAGAAGAAAACTGTGGTATAATGTAGAAAAAAGGAGGTATGGAGTATGTGGTTTGTTTTCGCGCTGCTGTCAGCGGTCTTTGCCGCGCTGACTTCCATTCTGGCGAAAATCGGCATTGATGGTGTCAATTCCAATTTGGCCACCGCGCTGCGGACGGTGGTGGTATTGGGGATGGCCTGGGGAATGGTGTTTCTGACCGGAAGTCAGAATGGCATTTCCTCCATCAGCCGCAAAAGCTGGCTGTTTCTCATTTTGTCGGGTCTTGCCACCGGCGCGTCCTGGCTTTGCTATTACCGGGCGCTGCAAATCGGCCAGGCCAGCAAGGTGGTTCCGGTGGATAAGCTGAGCGTGGTGATCACGCTGATTCTGGCCTTTGTGTTTTTGCGGGAAAAAATCACCGTGAAATCGGCGCTGGGCTGTGTGCTGATCGGGGCGGGGACGCTGCTGATGGTGCTGTAACAAGCGAAAGGGGAGGCTTTTCATGAAGAAAAAGGAGAGGAAACAGTCGTTTCACCGGGTTTTGTACAGCAATAAGACGACGCTGACTGTGTATCTGATTTTGCGGGCGCTGGTGATCCTGGCTTTGATTCGCGGCATCTTCCGCCAGGAATATAACAGTGTATTCCTGTGCGGCCTGTCGCTGGTATTGATGACGCTGCCCAGTGTGATTTCCAAAAAGCTGGAGATTGAACTGCCCAGCGCGCTGGAGATCATCATTCTGCTGTTTATCTTCGCGGCGGAAATTCTGGGAGAAATCAACAGCTTCTATGTCCGGGTTCCCCATTGGGATACCATGCTGCACACCATCAACGGCTTTTTGTGCGCTGCCATTGGCTTTGCTCTGGTGGACATGCTGAACCGGAATGAGAAATTTTCCATCCAGCTGTCCCCCCTGTACTTGGCCATTGCGGCTTTCTGCTTCTCCATGACCATCGGCGTGCTGTGGGAGTTCTTTGAATTCAGCGGCGATTACCTGCTGGGAATGGATATGCAGAAGGATACGGTGATCCATGCCATCCATTCCGTGAATTTCGATCCCACCATGACCAACACGGTGGTTCATGTCCGGGACATCGCGGAGACCATCGTGGTTCACTCCGACGGCACCCAGCAGACGCTGGGGCTGGGCGGCTACCTGGATGTGGGCCTGTACGATACCATGAAGGATTTGTTTGTGAACCTCATCGGCGCAACGGTGTTCTCCATCATTGGTTTCTTCTACGTCAAGCAGAAGGGAAAGGGCAAGGTTGCCCCCAATTTCATTCCCCAGGTTCTCCAACAGAAAAATAAGCCATAAAAAACACGCGGGAGCGCTCCCGCGTGTTTTTTATGGTTCTGCCGCCTTGGACAACCTTTTGGCGGATACAGGGCTAAAATTGGCGGCACCCGGTTGGGTGCCGCCATGGACTTATTCTTTCACGGTGGGATCGTAGTTGACGATGATATCGTGCTCCCGCAGAGCGGAGACATCCGCGATCTTATTGCCGAATACGTTGACCTGCACCAGGCAGTAGCAATTGGCCAAGGCATCGATGTTGGTCAGCACATTGTAGTCCATATACACATAGGTCAGAGACTGCATCTTTTGCAGGACATTGATATCGGACAGGGCGTTGTAGGAGCCATCGATGGTTTGCAGCGCGCAGCCATCGGGCCATTCGGGCAGCGCCTCGATTTTGTTGGAGGAGAAATTGAAGGCTTCCAGCTTGGTCAGAGACGCCAGACTGGAGATATCGGTGATATCATTGCTGCCGATGTTCAAACTGGTCAGCCCGGTGCAGCCAGCCAGGCTGGACACGTCGGTCAACGCGTTACTTTCTACGCTGAGGTACGTCAGCAGCGGCAGATTGGTTACACCGTTCAGACTGGTCAGCTGGTTATTTCCGGCGTCCAGCCAGTTCAGACGCGCGCATCCGGCCAGGGGTGACAGATTGCTCACTTGATTGAAGCTGAGATTCAAGGTTTCCAGGCTGGCAAGACCGCCCAAAGCGCTCACATCGTTGACGGCATTGTGCTGGAGGTACAGCTCCTTGAGGTGCTCCATGGGGGACAGGGCCTCCAGATTACGAACGGTGTTGCTGCTGAGATCCAGGTACGTCAGATTGTTGGCGCCAGCCAGGGAGTCGATGGTGCTCAGACTGCAATCCGCCAGCGTCAAGCTGGTCAGCGCAGGCAGAGAAGCCAGAATGGACAGATCCGCAGAGGGGAAGCGGCAGCCGCTTAAATCCAAGGTATTCAGCTTGCTGAGACCGGACAGGCAGGTTAGGCTATCCAGGGGGCGGTTCTGGAGGGTAAGCTTTTCCAGATACGGCAGCAGTTCCAGATCGCTGAAGGTGGTTGCCCCGTCGGGAACGGTGAAGGTCTGAATCGACCAGAGCTGGTTGGTATAGACTACAGCATCCTGGCTGACGCCGATCAGCTCCCGCAGGGCGGCTTCCATAGCGGCATCCACGAAGCTGACCTCCTCAATAACGCCGGTGATGGTGTAGCCCAGGACGGACAGCGGGCTGACCAGTCCGGATTTGCTCACGCCAATGGCATAGATGGAGGACTCTCCGGCAGGCAGAGAAATGGCGGATTCGTAGACAGAACCGGCGATGGAGGGATAGTCGCCGTCAACGGTGTAGAATATCGTGTCGGCGGTGGAGGAAAGCTGCACGTCGATATACTGGCTGTAATAGCCGGCGGCATGGTCGCTCTCCGGGGCAGTGGGGCGCTGGGCGTCAATCTCCGCCTTGATGGCAGAATTTGGAATGTTGTCCAGCAGATTGACCGCGTCCAGCAGCTTGTCCTGCTCCACATAGACTTGACTTAAGGCGGTGTACAGCTCCACAGTGGGTTGGCTGTAGATGGCTTTTGTCAAGGCAACCTCGGCTTTGGTGTAGTTGCCGGTTTTTTTGTACTGGTTGGCAAGCTCGATGGCCACATTTTCGTCGTGGCCGGAGAAATCGTAGGCCAGGTCATAGAACCAGGAGGACAGGCGGGAATTGCCGTGGAGATCCTGAAACCGTGCCTGCCCCAGCAGCGTATCCCGGGTAAACGCTCGGTCATACACAAACAGGTACCACACGACGCTGACGCCAATCAACACCGCCAGCAGGGTGGACACCAAAATTTTTGTCGCTTTTTTCATAGGAAATATCTCCGTTTCGAGAAAATCACACTGAATTATACAACATATGCCGCATAAAGTCAAGTCCACCGCAAAACGTTACAAAAACCTAACATTTTCGCGTATTTATGTAAACCGGGAAAAAGGGAGACGGGCCTGGTTTTCAAGAACCAGGCCCAATGGGACATTTATTGCTTCACCTGCTTCATGGACAGGCTGATCCGGTGGCGCTTTTCGTCCACGGACAGCACCACCACTTTCACCACGTCTCCCACCTTTACCACCTCACTGGGGTGGCGCAGGCGGCGGCTGCAAACCTCAGAAATATGCACCAGGCCGTCCTGGTGAACGCCAATGTCCACGAACACGCCGAAGTCAATGACGTTTCGCACAGTGCCTGTCAGCTCCATGCCGGGCTGTAAGTCCTTCATTTCCAGCACATCCTTGCGCAGAATGGGGGCGGGCAGTTCCTCCCGGGGATCCCGACCGGGCTTGCTCAGCTCTTTGGCGATGTCCAGCAGGGTTGGTTCGCCCACGGCGCACACCGCAGCGGCTTTGCTTAGACCGTAGCGTTCCAGCTTTGCCGTCAAGTCGGACAGATTATCCCCCTTCTTGCAGCCCAAAAGGTTCAGCAGGGCCTTGGCGGCGGCGTAGGACTCGGGATGCACGCCGGTGTTGTCCAGAACCTCCTTGCTTTCGGGAATCCGCAGGAAGCCCGCGCACTGCTCGAAGGCCTTGGGGCCAAGCTTGGGCACCTTCTTTAATTGGGCCCGGCTGGTGAAGGGGCCGTTTTCCTCCCGATAGGCCACGATGTTTTTCGCCGTGGCGGCGGTCAGACCGGAGACCTGTTGCAGAAGGCTCCGGGAGGCGGTGTTGGCGTCCACACCCACGGCGTTGACGCAGTCCTCCACCACAGCGCCCAGGGCGGCGTCCAGCTCCTTCTGGGGGCAGTCGTGCTGGTACTGGCCCACACCGATGGCTTTGGGGTCGATCTTCACCAGTTCCGCCAGAGGATCCTGCAGCCGCCGGGCAATGGACACGGCGGAGCGCAGATTTACATCATAGTCCGGGAATTCCTCGGCGGCCAGGGGAGAGGCGGAGTAAACGGAGGCCCCCGCCTCGTTGACGATCATATAGCTGGCCTCGGGGAAGGCTTTCAGCAGCTCCACGGTCATGGCCTCCGTCTCCCGGGAGGCGGTTCCGTTGCCGATGGCGATATGCCGCACGCCGTGCTTGCGCATCAAGGCAGACAGGGTGGAGATGGCCTCCTGCTTTTTCCGCTCGCTGAAGGTGGGGTACACCACAGCGGTGTCCAGGACTTTTCCGGTGGCATCCACCACCGCCACCTTGCAGCCGTTGCGGTAGCCGGGATCCAGGCCCATGGTGACGAAGCCCTTGACAGGCGGCTGCATCAGCAGAGGTTTCAAGTTGAGAGCGAAATTGTGGATGGCGCCGCTGTAAGCCCGATCGGACAGTTCACCGCGAACCTCCCGCTGGATGGCGGGGAAAATCAGCCGCTCGTAGGCATCCTCCGCCGCGGCACGGACAAAGCCGGAAACCTGGGTGGTGGGTTTCAGCGCGGCCCGGCAGACCAGGGCAGCGCCTTCATTGCCGGGGAGGGTGATATTCGGTTTCAGCACACCCTCCTTTTCTCCCCGGTTGACGGCCAGAATCTGATGATCCAGCAGCCGGGAAATGGGCTGAGAGAAGTCATAGTACAGCTTATACACGCCGCCTTCCTCCGCATCATCGTCTGCCTTGCAGGTAAACACGCCCTTGCGCATTACCAGCGCCCGGAGGGCTTTGCGGATGTCGGCGTCGTCGGACAGATCCTCGGCGATGATATCATTGGCCCCCTGGAGCGCCTCCTCCGGGGAGTTGACGCCCTTTTCTTCGTCCACATATGCTTGCGCCAGAACTGCCGGATCCTGGCCGTCCTGGGCAAAGATGGCCTGTGCCAAAGGCTCCAAGCCCTTTTCCCGGGCCATGGAACCCCGGGTGCGGCGCTTCTGCTTGTAGGGGCGGTACAGATCCTCCACCTCGGTCATGGTGGCGGCGGCATCAATGGCATCGGACAGCTCCTGGGTGAGCTTGCCTTGATTTTCGATGGACTTTTTCACTTCCTCCCGGCGCTGCTGCAAATTTCGCAGATAGGTAAGGCGGGTTTCCAGATTGCGCAGGGTGGTGTCATCCATGGCCCCGTGCATTTCCTTGCGGTAACGGGCGATGAAGGGAATGGTGTTGCCCTCATCCATGAGGCGCACCACATTTTCCACATATTCCAGCTTTTGGCCCAGCTCCTGGGCTAGAATTTCGGTAATTGACAGCATGGTTTTTCTCCTTGCATCCAGTATCGGCAGATATGGTATCACATTTTTTCCCAAAAGGGAAGGAAAAAAACAGAATTTCCTGGGTTCGGAGAAAAATGCAACTTTACCCTTGACATTTCGCGGCTTTGGCGTTATAATCCTAACGTTCCATGGGCCCGTAGCGCAGCTGGGAGCGCATTACATTCGCATTGTAGGGGTCGGGAGTTCGAATCTCCTCGGGTCCACCAATAAGCAGGCACATCCATTTGGGTGTGCCTGTTTTTTCGGACAGGATATGGTCACGTTGAAAAAGCTCTTTTTGGCAGGGAGAGAGAAAAATGGAAAAGGGAATTACGGTGCTGCAGGTCATCATGCCGATTTTCGCGGCCATTGCGTTGGGGATGCTGGCTCGGCGCAAGGCGCTGCTGACACCCCAGGAGGTGCGGGGTTTTCAGCAGTATGTGATGAAATTTGGACTGCCCTGTGTGGTGTTCCAGTCTTGTCTGACGGCGGATCTGGGGGCGGAAGCCCTGTCCAGCATGGCGCTGGTGCTTCCGGCGGTGCTGCTGTCTACGCTTTGGGCTTTCCGGGCGAGAAAGAAGCGGTTTCCCTATCACAACCTTCCCATGCTGTTTGCCGCGCAAGAGACGGGAATGCTGGGCATACCGCTGTTTGTGATCCTGTTCGGCGCGGAGCAGGCCTATCGGATGGGAGTTCTGGATTTGACCCAGGCGGTTACGGCCTATCCGGTCATTGCCCTGCTGTCTGCCGATACGGGGGAGAATCCCGCTCCCGGGGAGATCCTAAAGAAGGTGCTGACATCGCCGCTGCTTCTGATGAGTCTGCTGGGCCTGGCGTTGAACGTAACAGGGGTCAGCCAGTGGCTGCTGGACATCGGTGTGCGGGGAATTTTGACGGAGAGCACAGGCTTTCTGGCGCAGCCCATCAGCGCCATCATGATTTTCAGCGTGGGCTATAATTTCTCCCTGGAGAAGCATTGCCGTGGGGAGGTTCTGAAAATTTCCACCCTGCATTTTGGCATGTTCGCCCTATTCGGCCTGCTGATCCAGGCGGGACTGTGTCTGATTCCCCAGGTCGATCCGCTGACGCGCTGGGTGACGGCGCTGTACTGCCTGCTGCCGGCCTCCTATCTGGCGCCGGGGCTTGGGCGCGGCGATCAAGACTACGCGGTAGCCTCCGGCGTCTGCTCCATTCTGACGGTTGTCTGTCTGCTGGGCTTCTGCGTCATGGCGGCAATGGTGGCATAACGAATCCACAAAAGAAAATGG
>CAMEWZ010000046.1 GCA_945946745.1 uncultured Clostridia bacterium
GCCTGCTCGTTTTTGGCGGCGTCGTACTCGGAGTTTTCGGACAAGTCACCGTAGGAGCGGGCCTCCGCGATCATGGCGGCCACTTCCCGTTCCCGGGTGGTCTTTAAATAGTTCAGTTCCTTTTCCAGGTCGGCAAGCCGCAGGCTTGTGATTTTATATTCCTTTGCCATATCAAAAATCCTTTCTCAGCAAAAATATCCATAGCTTTGAATATTATAGTGGAATTTTACCCCATAGTCAAGGGATTTTTCCATGGTTTTACGGAAAAGAAACGCCGCCGTTCCAGGCGGGAACGGCAGCGTTTGCATTTGACAATGTCTACTTTTCGGTTTTCGCTAGCAGCTCCTGGTAGATGGCCTGGGTCTCGGCTTTATCCTGGCCGCTGAGCACCAGGGTTTTGCCGCTCACCTTCAGCACCACACAGGCATCGGGATTATAATAGGTATAGCGGGTGTAGTTGCCGAATTCTTCGTTTTCAAAGCTGCCCAGCAGCAGCCGGAAGCTGCCCACGCCAAAGACCCGGCTGCCCGGCACATTGCTGTCCCGGTACTCCACGGATTCCACCCGGTCGTAAAATACCGTCAGATCGTCATAGTAGCTGGCCTTGATGGAGAAATAGTCATCGGAGAAAGTAGTCTCCACCTTTCCGGTGAACAGCATGGCCAGCGCGAACAGGAGGATGGCAAGGCCAAGGACGGTGCCGATTTTTCCCGCCCGGGTGTGAACGCTGGGAATGGGCATCATTTCGTCCCCCCGCTTGACCTGCTTGCGGTAGTAAAGGTAGGAATACAAAATGGGCGCAACCGCCAAAATCACGATCCCCGCCACCATTACACCGGCGTTCCATCCCGCGGGCAGCAGGGCGCAGAGCATGATTCCCACGCCGCCGATCATCCACACCCGCCCGCCAAAGCGGTGGGTGGCATTCCAGTTCTCCTCGCTGGCAAAGGTCCAGGGCACCTTGATGCCAATGGTGTAGTTCTGGCGGCACTTGGGCAGATAGTTGCCGATGGCCACAAACATCAGTCCAATGGCGACTACCATAATGCCGCTGACAGACACCTTGACGCCCAGGGCCAGGGCGTACATAATCGCGCCGCAGACGTTGGACAGCACCGGCATGATCCACAGCACCAGCCGGATGGGCTTCCAATTCCGGTTCTGGTTCCGGGGGTCATTGGCGGTGACCAGGAAGCAGAACCAGTGGCCAGCCAGCAGACACAGATAGGGCACGAACACCGCGTAGGGCAATCTGCCATAGCCATCGGGCTGGCCTGCGATGCCCCAGTGGGTAGCGAGGGTTTCCGGGAGCCGGTTCCAGAGCAGCAAGCCCACCAGAACGGGAATCAAAATCACGAGGGAGGAGACAATCAGCTCCCATTTATGCTTGCGAATCATAAGGCACCTCCTGTGCATCTTCCGCAGCCCAGCGGGCGCGGATATTCTTCAAAATAACGATGGCCAAAACCGTAAGCGCAATCAAAAGCGTGTAGATGATGGTATACGCGGCAGTCTGGGTCAGGCCCTTGCCGATGAACAGGCTGATGCAGGCAACGCTATCCACACAGGTATGCAGCCCCAGGCAGAGCAGCGCTCCGGGCAGGGTGCGTCCGGTATGGACGGCGTAGCAGACGATCATGCTCATGGCGGCATGGCAGGTCATGGCCAGCAGCCGCTCAAAGCCCGCCAGCAGGAACAGCACCCAGGAGGTGTTCAGCAGGCCATCCTTGATAGCAAGCAGTGCCGTGGCATCTGTGGTTTGGGCGATCATGGCATCCAGTGTTCCGGTTTGGAGCATCACAAGATACACAAGATTCTGAACGTACAGAAGGCCGGTGAGAATGATTGCCTCGATGCCTCCGTGGCCCAGTCCGGCGGCCAGGGCCCGGCGGTAGGTCAGCTTCTTTTTCAAAATCCTTGCCACAGCGTAGCGGCCTGCCAGCTCAAACAGTCCCGCAGTGAAGGCAAGGGAGAAGCCGTACACCACAGGATGGTTCTGCGCAAAGGTCAAGAATCCGGGATTTTGAGACAGCCCGTTTAAGATGGGAATCCGGATCAGCACCTGGGGGATGACAAATCCGGCGGCGCCCAGCAGCCAGGCGCTCCAGATGCCCTGCCCATTGTTTTTCATGCCATAGACGATCCAGAACCCCAGCGGCAGGATCAAACTGAGAAATAGGGTCACGATACAGGCCAACACATTGGAAATGGGAATCATGGTTGTGCGTCTCCTTTCAGATCGGTGAGCCAGAGCATTATTTCCTCCAGAACGGAGGTGTTCAGCTCATAAAAAATAAACTTTCCTTCCCGGGTGTCCTCAATCAAGTCCGCCTCTTTCAGCACGGACAGGTGCCGGGACACCGCAGCGGCGGTAATGTCGAACTGGTCGGCAATTTCTCCGGCGGAGCGTTTTCCGCTTTTCAGCAGATTCAAAATTTCCCGCCGGGTGGGATCCGCCAGCGCTTTCAGGGTCTGCTGCAAGCCCATAGCGCCGCCTCCTTCCTCGGTTATTTAACAATTAACTTAATTGTTAAATGAAGTATACCACAGCGCATTGGCTTTGTCAATGGGTTCCGGAAAAATAATTAACCAAATTGTTAAATGTTCAGTCTGCAAAAGCGGAAGAAACCGAAAGCACGGTTTCTCCCGCTTCTTTGAGGCGTATTTTGCCGGAATTATACTGATATTCCATAAAAAACTTAAATTCGCGAGAATTGAAGTTTTTTATAGGAAGATCATAATGAGACGGGATTCTATGATTTTCTATCTCGAAAATCATAGAATCGACAACGCCGTTAGGCGGTGTCTATCTGATAAAACCAAATGGTTTTATCAGATAATAGTATTACAGCTCCGTCACCAGCTCGGACAATTCTTTCCGCTTCTTGGGCCGCTGGGGGTCTCCCTCCTTGGCGTAGCCCAGGGGGATGACCAGCCGCACCGGCTGATCCAGGCCGCAGATGTCCCGGATTTTGCCATCGTCCAGCCATCCCAGAATGCAGCTGGAAAGGCCCTGGGCGGCAGATTCGGCGGTGAGATAGGCTGCGGCAATGCCGATGTCGATGGAACGGTAATCGTTTCCCTTCACTTTGGCCCCCAGGGCGGCGGATTTGACATAGGGCTTTTCCGACACCACGATCAGCACCGGAGCCTGGGCCGCGAATTTGTTCATGCCCATGCCGGAGACGGCGGCGGCCACGGCCTTCGCCTTCTCTCCCCGGCAGATGGTGAAGTGGTAGGGCTGGCCGTTGCAGGCAGAGGGCGCCAGCCGGGCCGCCTCCAGCACAGCGTTCAGCTTCTCCGGCTCCACAGCCCGTCCCTCGTCATAGGCCCGGCAGGACTGGCGGTTTTCGGCGATTTCCAAAAAGTTCATAGCATTACCTCCCAGTTTTTTCCACCAGTATACCACACCGTCCGGAAAAAGGCAACGCCATTACAGTTCCCGTTTCCCATAGAACCGGGTGGACAGGAACCAGGATAGGGCATACAGCCCCACAGCGGTCAGAACGGCCAGGGGCATGGCCGGGGCAAAGGAAGCAGCCTGGGCAAACACATCATCGGGCAGCGCAATGCTGGCAAAGGCGCTGATGCCGCAGAGCAGGCCCACCATCACCAGATACACGATCCGCCCCTTTTCCACCCCGAACTTGAAGATCAGCGGCAGGGTAATGGCGGGAACCACACAGCCGGTCAGTGCCAGCGACGCCATCAGGCTGAAGAATTCTCCCGCCCGGAAACCGCCGTCCGCCAGCATTCCGATGATCTGGGCAATTCCGGAGAGCACCAGCGCCAGTCCCGCGGAGATCAGCCCGGTGAGATACTTGGCGCTCACCAGCTGGCAGCGGCTGTAGGGCAGGGTTCCGGCAAATTGTTCCCACTTGCACTGGGCCTCATAGGCCAGCAGGTTCACCGGCACCATGCTGGCCAGAATGCAGGGATAGAACAGCATGAACAGGTTATTGCCGCCGGTAAACGGTGAAGCCAGGGCAAACACCAGTACAATCAAAAGATACGCCCGGCAGTATTTGCAGGCCATGTAAAAATCCTTTAAAAGCAAGCCTTTCATCTCATTTTGCCTCCTTCACCATAAAAATGAACAGCTCCTCAATGCTGATGGGCACCACATGCCCGCCCTCCGGAACCGCCGCCCGGAGCACCAGGGCCTCCACGCCGTAGGGAGAGGCCTTCTGACTTTTCACCGCGCCCTCCGGCAGCTGCGCCAGCTGCTCCCGGGTGCACAGCAGCAGGCCGTATTCCTCCAGCAATCGATCCTTTTCCTCATAGAGCAGCAGCTTTCCCTTGTGGAGGAAGGCGATGTAGTCACACAGCTTTTCCAAATCGCTGACGATGTGGGAGGAGATCAGAATGGAGTGGTTTTCCTCCCGGGTGAAGTCCCGGAACATCTCCACCACCTCGTCCCGCACCACCGGATCCAGGCCGCTGGTGGCTTCGTCCAGAATCAGAAGCTTGGGATGGTGGGACATGGCGATGGCGATGCCCAGCTTCATTTTCATGCCCCGGGAGAATTCCTTGAAGGGCTTTTTCTCCGGGATGGACAAACTTTCCAAATATCCTTCGTATTGCCCTTGATCCCACTGCCGGAAGGTTAGGGCCATGATTTTCCCCACCTGCACGGCGGTTAGGCACTCGGGGATCCCCACCTCGTCCAGCACCACCCCTACATCCTCCTTGGTCAGCCGGAGGTTCTCCCGGTTGTCCTTGCCCAGGATGGTGACGGTGCCGCTGTCCCGGTGAAGCATATCCAGGATCAGCTTGATGGTGGTGCTTTTCCCCGCGCCGTTCTCGCCAATCAGTCCCAGGATGCAGCCGCTGGGCAGGGTCAAGCTTAGGTTATCCAGGCAGAAGCCGGGATAGGATTTTGTCAGATTTTGAATTTCCAATGCGTTCATGTGCGTTCCTCCAAGCCAAAGCGTACCATTTCGAGAATGTCCTCCCGGCTCAGGCCGCAGGAGGCGGCCAGCTTGCCGATTTCTTCGATATGGTTCTCTATTTTTTTTAGGTTTTCCTCCCGCAGCAGCTCCACATTTTTCGGCGCCACAAAGCTGCCCTTGCCGGGGATGGTGTAGAGAAAGCCCTCCTGTTCCAGCTCGTCATAGGCCCGCTTGGTGGTGATGAAGCTGATCCGCAGATCCTTGGCCAGCCCCCGGATGGAGGGGAGCAGGTCGTTCTCCCGCAATTCGCCGCTGATGATCTGGGCCTTGATCTGGGAATAGATCTGATCGTAGATGGGCGCGCCGCTTTTGTTGTCGATGAGTATGTGCATGCCATCACCTCTGTATAAACTGTATATGCTGATTATATACAGTTTATACGCACTTGTCAATAGGGCGTGTAAAAAAACAGGCGGGCATCCCCAAAAAAGGATACCCACCCTGGAAAAAATCGCCTTCCCGGCTTGCCCCATTCCCTCCCGCGTGTTACAATAGGAAGATCATAATGAGACGGGTTTCCATGATTTTCTATTCCGAAAATCATGGAAACGACAACGCCGCCAGGCGGTGTCTATCTGATAAAACCAAATGGTTTTATCAGATAATAGTATCAAAAAATAATAGTATCAAAAAACAGAAAAGGAGCGTTTCCCATGGAAGAAAACAAGGAAATTCTGGAGCTGCTTCGGCAGATTGAAAAATCCAACCGTCAGAGAGTTCGCATGGGCAGAATTCTCTGTGCCCTGGCGCTGGCGGCGGTGCTGTGCTGCTGCGCAACCTTTGGGGTGGTGTACAGCCTTGTTCCCCAGGCCAACGCGGTGCTGACCCAGACCCAGACGGTTCTGGGCAATCTGGAGAGCACCACCCAGCAGCTGGCAGAGCTGGATCTGGCCCAGATGGTCGCCAACGTGGACGCCCTGGCGGTATCCGGCCAGCAGAGCCTGGAGCAGTCCATGGACAAGCTGAACAGCATCGACTTTGACGCCCTCAACCAGGCCATCCAGGATCTGGCCAGCGTCATTCAGCCTCTGTCCCGGCTGTCCGGCATGTTCCGGTAACTAGCGGATCCGTTTGTCCCCCCGGATGGTGCTGCGCAGGCCGATTTCCTCCCGCTTGACAATCCGCGCCAGATTCTCCCAATGCTTGTCCAGCATCACCAGGGTTCCAACGCACAAGATTGCCGTCAGCACCAGACTTCCGGTGGCAATGCCCAGGTAGGCCGGAACCACCACGATGGTCGCTACGGTTCCGACGGCAATGTAGTCGGTAATCAGCGTGGCCAGAAGGATCACCAACGCCACGATCAGCGCCAGCTTCCAGTTCAGCGCCAGGGTCATGCCGAAATAGGAGGCCAGCCCCTTTCCGCCCCGGAAGCCCAGGTAAAAAGGGGAAAATATGCCCCAGCACACAGGCAATGCCCGCCACCGCGCCCACATAGTCCAGTCCCGGCAGCAGCCACTTCGCCAGGAAAACCGCCAGTACCGCCTTGCCGATATCATGCAGCGCCACGGCGATGCCCGCACCCCAGCCGAACAGCACCGTGGCATTGGACGCGCCCAAATTGCCGCTGCCCGCCTTGCGGACATCCGCGTGCTTGTATTTTCCAATATAATACGCCATGCTGGAGCAGCCCAAAAGATAGCCCAGCACAGACGCGAACAGGTAGCCCATAGGTCTTACCGCCTTTCTTTTTTCCCAATTGTACCATAAGGCGTCCCTTTTGAGAAGAGGCAGCGGGGATTTTTCCGTTCTTTTTCCCGCTTGACCGGTCTGGGAATCTGTGATATCATTCTTTTAGGGATAAACACCAATATTTTCAACCAGAAAGAGGTAATTTTTATGAAAGACTGCAACTGCGGCTACTGCATGGGCGGCGACATTCTGGCGGGCTTCGGCATCAAGATCTGCGACTTGAAGGTTTCTCAGCTGATCCTGTTCAAGGAGCAGAGCCATCCCGGCCGGGTGATCGTGGCCTATAAGGATCACGTCTCCGAGCTGGTGGACATTTCCGCCGAGGATCGAGCCGCTTTCTTCGAGGATGTAGCCACCGCGGCCAACGCCCTGCACAAGGCCTTCCACCCGGATAAGATCAACTACGGCGCCTACGGCGACGGCGGCTGCCATCTGCACTTCCACCTGGTGCCCAAGTACAAGGACGAATTCGAGTGGGGCACTCCCTTCGCCATGAACCCCGGCAAGACCTATTTGACGGATGCCGAGTACGATGAAATGATCGCCAAGATCAAAGCCGCCCTGTAAACACAAACCGCCCCCAAAGCGATGCGCTCTGGAGGCGGTTTTGTGCCGGTTACTCGTTCATCCTATTCCGCGGCAAAGAAGGCCACCGCCACCGCGCCGGGGCCGGCATGGGTGCCCACCACGCTGCCCACGATGGAGATGGGCAGCTTATCCACCTTGCCCTCCCACAGCGCGGCGCTGTCGGTGATGTACTTTTGCAGCAGCGTATCGCTCAGGCCGGTGTAGCCCAGCAGCAGGGGCTTGGCAAAATCCACGCCGCCGGCCTTGCCGATCTCCTGCACCAGCAGATTATTGCCCTGCTTGGAGCCACGGGCCTTGCCCAGCATCTTCACCTCGCCGTCGTCCACGCAGATCACCGGCTTGATGTTCAGCAGTCCTCCGGCAAAGGCCACGGTGGAGGAGATCCGGCCGCCCTTTTTTAGGTATTCCAGGGTATCCAGCAGGGCCAGCAGCCGTACCTTCTCCCGCTTTTGCATCAGCTTCCAGGCCAGTTCCTCCGCCCCCATGCCCTTATCCGCCAGGCTTAGGGCGTACTCCGTCAGAATGCCGCAGCCCAGAGTCACCGTCAAGCTGTCCACTACGAACACCTTGCCGGGGAAATCCGCCGCGGCGATGGTGGCGCTCTGGCAGGTGCCGGACAGCTTGGAGGAAAGGGTGATGCACACCACCTCGTCCCCCGCGTCCACCGCCTGCTGAAAAACCTCCGTAAAGGCCATGGGGGTGGGCTGGCTGGTGGTGGGCAGGGTATCGCTCTCCACCAGCATTTCATAAAACTTCTTCGCGTCGATGTCCACGCCGGAAACGTACTGCTTGTCCCCGAAATGGATGGTCAAGGGAACCACCTTCACCCGGCTGGCCACCTGAGGGGGCATATCCGTGGTGGAATCAACGATAATCTGAACGCTCATACTGTCACCTTATCCTTCCGTATGTTCCAATTGAATTCCATGTTTGCAAATATTGTGGAGATTCTCCGAGATCAGCGCCAGCGCCTGATAAAAAACCTCCCGTTTCTCGTCATCCAGCCCAGCGCCTGCCTGCTCCACCGCCAGTTGGGCCGTCCGGCTCACCGTGGCGGCGGCGGCTCTGCCCTGCTCCGTCAGCATCAGGCTGGCCCGGTAGCGGGAGCCGTTGCGCTCCTCCCGGCGAACCATGCCGGACTGCTCCAGCTCCGCCAGGGTGCGGGAAATGGCCGCCTTGTCCCGCTCGCACAGCTCGCACAGCCGAGCGGCGGTGATGCCCTGGGGATACCGGCTCATGGCCAGAAGGCACTGGGCCTGGGGGCCTTTCATGCCGTATTTCGCCATCTCCACCCGCTCGATTTTTTGAATGTCGTGATACATGCTGGAAACCGCCGTGGAGAATATTTCATATCTGCTTACCATGTTCCGCGCCTCCAATGTTGTTGTCTCAACGAGAAACAGTATAGCAAATAGTTGTTGTGTTGTCAACATTTTTCTTCCCGTCAATTTTCTCTTGACAAGCGGATGCCGCCATGCTATAATTTTCAAGATAAATACACAGCGGCTTGCCGCATACCCTGTCTTGCCGCTGCGGCAGGATATTTTTTTGGGTATCCGCAAGAAAGGAGACAGCTATGACCGATCTGACCAAGGCAAAGGTAATTTCCGCATCCCTGGGCAGTGTTTTTGTGGACGGTATTGGTGCTTTTATTTCCTCCCCTGTGCTTTCTGTTTTCAATTCTCCGAATTACGTGATTTTCCCCGGCTTTTGTGACGTGCATGTGCATTTCCGAGAGCCGGGTTTTTCTTATAAGGAGACCATTGCCACAGGAAGCCTTGCCTCAGCCCGGGGCGGCTACACGGCGGTATGCACCATGCCCAACCTAAACCCGGTGCCCGACAGCGTGGAGAACCTGAAAATTCAGCAGGATATCATCCGGGATGCCGCCTGCATCCATGTTTACCCCTACGGTGCCATCACCGTTGGCGAAAAGGGCGAAATCCTCGCGGATCTGGAGGGCATGGCCTCCGGTGTTGTGGGCTTTTCCGATGACGGCCGGGGCGTCCAGGATACGGACACCATGCGCCAGGCCATGCTCCGGGCCAAGGCCCTGGGCAAGCCCATTGTGGCCCACTGCGAGGACAATTCCCTCCTCCGGGGCGGCTACATCCACGATGGCGCCTACGCCAAGGCCCACGGCCATCGGGGCATCTGCTCCGAAAGCGAGTGGGGCCAGATTGCCCGGGACTTAGAGCTGGTGAAGGAGACCGGGGTTGCCTACCACATCTGCCACATCTCCACCAAGGAAAGCGTGGCTCTCATCCGCAAGGCCAAGGCCGAGGGACTGGATGTGACCTGCGAGACCGGGCCACACTATCTGGTGATGGACGACAGCATGCTGCAAGAGGACGGCCGGTTTAAAATGAACCCGCCCCTGCGGGACAAGTCTGACCGGGAGGCCCTGGTGGAAGGCATTCTGGACGGCACCATCGACATGATCGCCACCGACCACGCCCCCCACTCCGCGGAGGAAAAATCCCGAGGGCTGGAAAAGAGCGCCTTCGGCGTGGTGGGCATCGAGACGGCCTTCCCCATTTTGTACACCTATTTGGTCAAGCCCGGTATCCTCAGCCTGGAGCGGCTGGTGGAGCTGCTGGCCGTGAACCCCCGGAAGCGCTTCGGCCTGCCGCTGGGCAGCGACTTCTCCGTCTGGGACTTAAACGCCAGCTACGAGATCGACCCCAAGGACTTTCTCTCCCAGGGAAAAGCCACTCCCTTCGCCGGCTGGCAGGTCAGCGGCAAATGCCTGGCAACGGTCTGCGGCAGCCAGATCGTCTACCGGGCATAATCTGCCCCCGGTAGGGCGGCTTGCCTTCAAGCCGCCGCATGGAACTGGTTTGAAAAATCCGGCGGGCTGAGGGCAGCCCCGGCGGGCTGAGGGCAGCCCGCCCTACGCGAAAATCTCAGATTCCATTCATTTATTATTGATATCAATTCCAATAAACTTTTTTGGAGGAAACGAAACATGGCAAAGAGAACAGACATCAAGAAAATTCTGATCATCGGCTCCGGCCCCATCGTCATCGGCCAGGCGGCGGAATTTGACTACGCCGGAACCCAGGCCTGTCTGGCATTGAAGGAAGAGGGCTATGAGGTGGTGCTGTGCAATTCCAACCCCGCCACCATCATGACCGACACCATGATCGCCGACAAGGTCTACATGGAGCCGCTGACTCTGGAATATATCGCCAAGATCATCCGCTACGAGCGTCCTGACGCCATCATCCCCGGCATCGGCGGCCAGACGGGACTGAACCTGGCCATCCAGCTGGAAAAGAAGGGCATTCTGAAGGAGTGCCGGGTGAAACTCCTGGGCACCCCCAGCGCCTCCATCGAGCGGGCCGAGGATCGGGAGCTGTTCAAGGAGATGTGCCTGTCCATCGGCGAACCCGTCATTCCCTCCGAGATCACCTACTCCATCGAGGAAGCCAAAGCCGC
>CAMEWZ010000047.1 GCA_945946745.1 uncultured Clostridia bacterium
CACGCGCCGACAATACTTGGCGGGCGACTGCCCGGGAAGATAGGTAATGCCAACACAAATGAGCCCCCTTAGCTCAGTCGGTAGAGCAACGGACTGTTAATCCGTGTGTCGTTGGTTCGAGTCCAACAGGGGGCGCCATGAAAACCCGGTATTCGAAATGGATACCGGGTTTTTTTCTTACTTTTTTGCGTAGAATAAAGTTGGGCCAAAATCCATTTTGGAACCAAATACTATTTCTTATACGATTATCTGATAAAATCATTTCGTTTTATCAGATAGACACCGCCTAGCGGCAATGAACATGCAATTTGGGTGCAGCCCCAATTGGTCTGCACCGTGAAATATAGGATGAAAACAGAATCCGGCAGCATGCGGCAGCCGGTGTTCAAGGGCTTGCGGGAGGATAAGCGCCCGGAAGAATGTGAGGAGGATTGAAATGGCGAACCGATTGAAACAGGAAAAATCGCCGTATCTGATGCAGCATGGGGAGAATCCCGTGGACTGGTACCCCTGGTGCGAAGAAGCATTCCAGAAAGCGGTGAAAGAGGATAAGCCGGTATTCCTCAGTATCGGGTACTCCACCTGCCACTGGTGCCATGTGATGGCCCATGAATCCTTTGAAGATTTGGAGGTAGCAGACCTTCTGAACCGGGAATTCGTCAGCATCAAAGTGGATCGGGAGGAACGCCCGGATATTGACGCGGTGTATATGTCCGTGTGTCAAGCCATGACCGGCTCCGGCGGCTGGCCGCTGACGATCTTTATGACCCCGGAGCAAAAGCCCTTCTTTGCGGGAACCTATTTCCCCAAGCATGGCGGCTATGGACGGTTTGGTTTCATGGATTTGCTGGAACGGGTAGCGGATCTCTGGAAAAACAACCGGGAGGAGCTGCTGCGGGCAGGAAATCAGATCACAGCCGCGATCAATCAGGAACAGACAGACAATGGACAGAAGCCTAATCGTAGTCTGGTAGAACGGGCGTACAGTCAGCTTGCGCAGCGGTTTGACCATACATGGGGCGGTTTTGGGGCAGCGCCGAAATTCCCCACGCCCCACAATCTGCTGCTTCTCATGCGATATGCCGATACCATGCAGGAACCCAACGCTATGAAAATGGCGGAGGTCACATTGGAGCACATGGCGCGGGGCGGCATCTTTGACCACATCGGCGGCGGCTTCTCCCGGTATTCCACGGATGAAATGTGGCTGGTGCCCCACTTCGAGAAAATGCTCTATGACAACGCTCTGCTGCTGATTGCCTATGTCAAAGCCTACCAGCACACCAAACGGGAATGCTTTGCGGATACGGCCCACCGAACCGCCCGGTATCTCCTGCGGGAACTGACCAGCGCGGAAGGCGGCTGCTATTGCGGTCAGGACGCGGACAGCGACGGCGTGGAAGGGAAATACTATGTGTTCACTCCGGAGGAAGTCAAGGCCGTTCTGGGGGCAGAGAACGGCGCAGAATTCTGCCGGCTGTATGACATTACCGATTCCGGCAATTTTGAAGGAAAGAGCATCCCCAACCGGATTCATACTTCTGAGAACGGTTGGGATAGGGACGATCCCCGATTGGAAAAGCTGTACAGCTACCGCCTGAATCGGACAAAACTCCACAAGGATGATAAAATCCTACTCTCCTGGAATGCCTGGGCGATGATCGCGCTGGTGAAGGCCGGGCAGGTTCTGGAGGAGCCTTCTTATCTGGATGCAGCTGTCCGTATCCATGGCTTTATCGAAAGCAAAATGGTCACGGAAAATGACCGCCTGTATCTGCGCTATCGGGATGGGGAGGCTGCTTATGTGGGGCAGTTGGAGGACTATGGGGTCTATGCTCTGGCGCTGCTGGAATTGTATCGTGCCACCTTCGATGTTCGGTTCCTGCAAGGTGCCATCCATCGGGCAAAGCAGATGGCAGAACTGTTCGAGGATAAAAAGAAGGGCGGTTATTTCATGACCGCTTTCGATGGGGAGCAGCTGATCGCCCGTCCCAAGGAAACCTATGACGGCGCCATCCCCTCCGGGAACTCCGTTGCTGCTATGGTGCTGCAAACACTGGGATCCCTAACAGGGGAGACAGAGTGGCAGGCGGCAGCTGACAGACAGCTTTCTTTCCTTGCCGGGGAGATCGGGGAATACCCATCCGCCAGCTGCTTTGGCGTGCTGGCGATGATGGATGCCCTGTATCCCCACCGGGAACTGGTCTGTGCAGCGAGTGACGGCCTGCCTGGTGAATTGATAGCATACTTGAGAGAACATCCGGCGGATGATCTGCATGTTCTTCTGAAAACCAAGGAGAATGCGGAAGCCCTTGCGCAGGGCGCTCCGTTCACCAAAGACGATCCCATCCCGGAGCAGGGGGCCATGTATTATCTCTGCGAAGGCGGCGCCTGCAAAGCACCGGTATCGGATGTTTCGCAATTGCATTGATAATGCGATTATCGGATAAAACCATGTGGCTTTATCCGATAACCGTGAAAGTTTACTATCGAATCTCAAGATGAATGGAAAGTTAGGATCAGGCCGCTATGGAATCCGTAAGGAAACCATAGCGGCCATTTTGCGCGATTCCAGATATGCTTCCACAGTACGCTGCATCTCACAGCTTACGAAGCAGCTTCTCCACATCCGATGCTTTCAGTACCTTGCCCATGGAGACAACCTTGTCGTTGACCACAATGGCCGGCATGGACATGACACCGTATTCCATGATCTTTTCCATATCGGTGATGTACTCTACGTCCACCTTCAGACCCAGAGCGGCCACGGCGGCCTTGGCGTTTTCATACTGCTCGTGGCAGGACTTGCAGCCTGCGCCCAGAACCTTGACGCAGCAGATGCCTTCCACCGGTGCGCCGCAACAGCAAGCGCTTTCCGCCTTGGTTTCGGAACCGCAGCAGCAGGCTGGTTTTTCTTCCCGTTTCTTTCCAAAATAAAATAGTGCCATATTGTTTCCTCCTAAAGTAAATATGAAATTGCGTTAAAGAAATAACCGACGATGACAATTCCGATGGTGCAAATGGCGATAAAGAGCCCCAAAAGCTTGGGCTTAATTGCTTTGCGAAGCAGGATGATGGAGGGCAGACTCAAGGTGGTCACCGCCATCATGAAGCTGAGGATAGTGCCCAGTTGGGCGCCCTTGGCAAGCAGAGCCTCCGCCACGGGGATGGTTCCGAAAATATCGGCATACATGGGAACGCCTACGATCACCGCCAGAATCACACCAAAGGGGTTGCGACTGCCCAGGATGGCCTGAATCCAATGTTCGGGAATCCAGTTGTGAATCACCGCGCCGATGCCCACGCCGATCAAGATGTAAGGGAACACCTTTTGGAAGGTGCCCGCCACCTGTTCTTTTGCATACACCAGCCGGTCTTTGACAGTTCGGTTCGGCACTTCCATGTCCACGCCGCCCTTGGCCCGGCGGATGAATTCCTCGACATCATTCTCCATGTGGAGCTTTTCGATCAGTGTGCCGCCAATGACCGCCACAACCAGACCGAGAATGACATAAATCACGGCGACCTTCGCGCCAAAGATGCTCATGAGCAGAACCAGACTTCCCAAATCCACCATGGGAGAGGAAATCAAGAAGGAGAAGGTTACCCCCAGCGGCAGTCCCGCGCTGGTAAAGCCGATGAACAGGGGGATAGAAGAACAGGAGCAGAAGGGGGTCACCGTGCCCAGCAGGGCAGCGATGAGATTCGCCCACAGCCCGTGAAACCGCCCCAGAATCCGCCTGCTTCGCTCCGGTGGAAAGTAACTCTGGATGTAGGAAATCCCGAAAATCAAAAAGCACAGCAGCACCGTGATTTTGATGACATCGTAGAGGAAAAACTGGAAGCTTCCGCCCCAGCGGGAGGCTGTGTCCAACCCAAGTGCGGACAGCCCGCCACCAATGGCTGCGTTCAGCCACTTCATACCCAGAATCTGGTTCTGGATAAACTCCCAAACCTTCATATACGGCCCCTTTCCTATCGTCAAATAGAAATATATCGATTTTTGCCTTTGCAATTTGCCGTGCCGGGTAGGGCTTTACTCGCAGCACGGCTTATTTTCGTCATCGGTCTGAGCGGCGGTCAAACCATTCAAGTATTCCTTTGCGATCTGAACGCCCTCAGAAGAAATGCGGTAATGCATCCACTTGCCCTCCTTACGCCCCAGGACGATGCCGGAATCGCAGAGGATCTTCATGTGATGGGACAGGGTGGGCTGGCTGATGCTCAGCTCCTCCAGCAGACGACAGGCGCACTTCTCGCCGCCGCGAAGAAGGTTCAAAATGCGGATCCGGTTTTCATCGCAGAAGGCTTTGAAAATCAGGGCGGTTTGCCGTTCGTTCATGGTACTACCTCACATAGAAGAATATCTATATTATATACAAGGCGAAGGGGACTGTCAAGACCGGAGTGAGATTTTTTCGGGCTACCAAGGAAGAAATTGCTTGACAGAAGTGCCTGTTAATGCTATAATATGGTTCGTGGTGATGTGCTTCACCCGTGACCTATATGGGCCTTTAGCTCAGTTGGTTAGAGCCTCCGGCTCATAACCGGATCGTCCCGGGTTCAAATCCCTGAAGGCCCACCAGATATTACGGCTTCTGCCGTTTCATAGAGATAGGGGTATAGCTCAATTGGTAGAGCGGCGGTCTCCAAAACCGTAGGCTCAGGGTTCAAGTCCTTGTGCCCCTGCCAAAATTTACAGAAAGTCGTCCAGAAATGGACGGCTTTCTTGTTATATAGAAACAAAAATCCAGCAATAACGAAACAATCGTTCGCTAGTCTCCGTTTGTGTTTCCCCCTCTTTCCCGATCAAACTGTAATACGAATTGTAATAAACATTGTACTATTTCATTCCGTCCCCCTGTGGTACACCGATTGCAGATGAAATACATACCGATTATCCTGGGAGATAAGCAACGCAGAGATGCGGCTGTACCAGCCATGAAAATGAAGACAGGGAGGCAAATGCCTCCCTGCTTTTATCATGACGAGTTCACTGTGCGCGATTTGGATCTGCCTTTGCGTGGTGGACGCCCGTTCCGTTCTTGTTCTCGTTTATCAGCTTTTCCACCGTTTTCCCATCGATCTGATTGACGGTTACAAATTTCCCGCCGTAAAACACCGCCCAGTTTTGGAATACGCAGGGCAGCGCTTTGGCCTGTTCCAGCGTGTCCACATGCCGGAAGGATGCCGGGATGGCCCTTTCCTCGCAGTACTGCCGCAGTTTTTCGATTCTCTGGGGAATAAATGGGCATTGGTCATCGTAATAAACCGTCAGATTCGGATTTTCGATGGTCATTTTCTTGGCATTCTCAGCAAACTGTGGAGCGCTGCCGTCAAAGGAAAGTGCCAGCAGTTCATAGTCGCCAGCCATATCGACCCTCTGAAAACCGAACTTTTTGGCAAAATTCTGGTCAGACAGCCAAGCCTTCTGCTTTGTAGCGCCCAGCATACAGATGCCGGACTTGCCCTTGGCTCTGGCATCCGCGATACAATCCTGCATCAGCTTTCGGCCATACCCATGTCCCTTTGGGCTGCCCTGCACCCATAGGCAGTAGAGATAGAGATAGTTCTCCCCCATTACCGGCGCCCACGCCGTTTCCAGCGGGGCGTATTCGATAAACGCGCAGTCGTTTCCATCCAGTTTCCGAAACACGTGCCCCTCCGTCAGCCGCTGGGCCAGCCAGGCCCGTTTGGCCTCCACACCGGGGTGGGGCTTCTTGGTGCGGATGATGCAGCACAGGTGCTCCTGGCCGATGTTTTCCGGTGTCAGATTGCAAAATGTGGCTTCCATCCGGTAATCCCTCCAGCGGGCAAGGCCCAATGCGTGCACAGTGCAGTGGGAATCGAAACTTCCCGAACCCGCTCGGTTTCGTTTTCTGTTTGAAAATAGGAATTCTCTTTTAGAGGTCGCAGTTGCCTACGGTTCTGGGGAAGGGGAGCACGTCCCGGATGTTGCCCATGCCGGTCAAGTACATGACGCAGCGCTCGAAGCCCAGGCCGAAGCCTGCGTGACGGGCGGAGCCGTACTTGCGCAAATCCAGATAGAAGGCATAGTCCTCGGGCTTCATGCCCAGCTCCTCAATGCGGTTTTTGAGGATGTCGTAGTTGTCCTCACGCTGGCTGCCGCCGATGATCTCGCCGATGCCGGGTACCAGGCAGTCCATGGCGGCCACAGTCTTGCCGTCCGGGTTCAGCTTCATGTAGAAGGCCTTGATATCCTTGGGGTAGTCGGTGACGAATACAGGCTTCTGGAAGACCTGCTCCGTCAGATACCGCTCGTGCTCGGTCTGCAAATCGCAGCCCCAGTAAACGGGATACTCGAATTGATCGTTATGCTGCTCCAGCAGGGCAACGGCCTCGGTATAGGTGATGCGGCCGAAATCGTTGTGCAGCACATTGTTCAGCCGATCCAGCAGGCCCTTGTCCACAAACTGGTTGAAGAAGGCCATTTCCTCGGGGGCGTGCTCCAGAACGTAGGAGATGATATATTTAATCATATCCTCCGCCAGACGCATGTCGTCATCCAGGTCGGCAAAGGCGATCTCCGGCTCGATCATCCAGAACTCGGCGGCGTGGCGGGGGGTGTTGGAGTTCTCAGCCCGGAAGGTGGGGCCGAAGGTGTAAATGTTGCGGAAGGCCATGGCGAAGGTTTCGCCGTTCAGCTGGCCGGAGACAGTCAAATTGGTGGACTTGCCGAAGAAATCCTGGCTGTAATCCACCTTGCCGTCCTCGGTCTTGGGCACGTTGTTCAAGTCCAGGGTAGTAACCTGGAACATCTCGCCCGCGCCCTCGCAGTCGGAGCCGGTGATGAGGGGGGTGTGGACGTAGACAAAGTCCCGATCCTGGAAGAATTGGTGGATGGCCATGGCCGCCAGAGAACGGACACGGAACACCGCTTGGAAGGTGTTGGCCCGGGGCCGCAGATGGGTGATGGTTCGCAGATACTCCATGGAGTGCTTCTTAGGCTGGAGGGGATAGTCACTGGTGGAAGCGCCCTCCACGGTGACGGAGGCAGCCTGAATCTCAAAGGGCTGCTTGGCATCGGGGGTCAGCTCCAGGGTGCCGGTGACGATCAAGGCGGCGCCGATGTTGATTTTGGAAATCTCCTGGAAATTGTCCAGGGTATCGCTATACACCACCTGAACCGGGGTGAAATAAGTACCGTCATTCAAGACGATGAAGCCAAATTGCTTGCTGCCCCGGCGATTGCGCACCCAGCCGCCAACGGTGACGGTGGTACCGGCGTATTTCTCGGTGTTTTTAAACAGCTCACGAACGGTGATAAGTTCCATAGTGGATTCCTCTCTCCTTGCTGAAAATATAGGTAAAGTATACGCCAATTTGGTAGATTTTACAAGAGGAAAATGCTATTTTTGTGAAAAATATAGAATCCTAAGAAAATCTTAAGTGTACAGAATCCGTGTTTTGTGCTACAATGTATAATCTGGATGGGAAAGGCAGAGATGCCGTTCCTGGAACCAGATAACATTTTGGAAAGAGGAAGTCATCCCGTGGGCACGTTTGTGGGAAAATATGAAGAAAAAAGAGTAAAAGCAGAAGGAAAGACCAGCTTTGCACTGGTTCCTGCCGCCTTTTTTGCGGTGGAGTTATTTGCATTTTTCTTTTTGGCAAAAGATACGGATTCCTCAGCAGCGCGGTTTTGGCCGCTGGTATTTGGAATCCTCTGGGCAGCCATGCTTGGCGGTTTTGTGCGGCTGCTCCCGAGGAAAGGGGGGCGGGTACTGTTTGCGGTTTTGTATTTTACAGCAATGGCTTATGCGGTGGTGCAGACGGGATACTATATTTTGTTTTCCCAAATGCTTTGGTTTTCGGATTTTCGATATGCATCGGAGGGCTCAGACTATCTGGATATTTTGCTGAGTTATCCCATTTCCTGGTGGCTGGGTATTGCGGCGCTGGTAATCCTGGGGGTAGCTTTGACGGTGCGGTTTCCCCATTGGGGACGACAATGGCAGCCGAGAGTAACGGCGGCTATTGCGGCCGCTGCGGCGGTCGTGGGTGCGTGTCTCCTGCCGGAGGTTGTGTTCCAGCAGGATGACGAGATTCGATACGCGGAGTCTGACTATGGCCGCGCCCAATCAGCCGAAGCCGCCTATGACAATATGTTCAACGCACACCGCCTTTACCAGGTCTGCGGCTTGTACCAGACGCTGGTGAAGGATCTGTATGCCAACGAAATCTATCCCCTTACTCCGGCCCATACAAAGACCCAGGCTGAGGCTTCCGCCCAGATCGACAGCTATTTTGCCAAGCAGACATCCGGCGGCAAGAATGCCATGACCGGCCTGCTGGAAGGGAAAAATGTGATCCTGGTGCTGATGGAGTCCATGGATGACTGGATGATCGGGGAGCATACCCCCACGCTCTGCCGCTTGATGGAGGAGGGAATTCACTTTACCCACTTCTTTACCCCTGCCTATGGCGGGATTCGTACCTTCAATACGGAGTTCTGCATCAACACCGGCTCGTTCCTCAGCAGCCAGGGCGGGTACGCGTTTGACTATGTGACCAACGATTTTGACCAGTCCCTGGCGAACCTGCTGCGGGAAAGAGGATACTCAGCCAAGGAGTTCCATTACAATTCGGATACCTTTTACAGCCGGGGAGAATTTGCGCCCGCCATGGGCTACGAGGAATACGTCAGCTATGCGGACTACATAACCGATGTATCGGACAAGGAAGCAAAGCAGCTACTATACGATGACCAGCTTTTGTTTGACAATCCTTCCTTAAATGACCTGTTCTTCCGGGAGGGAAAGAAGCTGAACTTCATCATCACCCGTTCCGCCCACTTAAGCTACAAATACAACGAGGTGCTCAGCTACTGGGGCCTCAAAAAATACCCGGAATACAAGGGCCTCACCGGAAACGAGGAGACGGACTGCGCCTATCTGAAGGCCCGGCTGGTGGATGATCTGTTTGCCCGGATGCTGGCGGAGCTGGAGGAAAAGGGAGAACTGGAAAACACGGTGATCGTGGGGGTGACCGATCACTATACCTACGGCTATAAGAACGAGAAAGCCCTGCTGGAGCTGTCCGGGGTGGACAACAAGCTGCTGCTGGAGCGGACGCCCTGCTTCATTTGGAGCGCGGATTTGGAGCCCCAGACCGTGGATAAGGTGCTCAACACCGCGGATCTTCTGCCGACACTGCTGAATCTTCTGGGGATTGACAGCGAATTTTCCTATATGGGCCACGACGCGTTTGACGAAGGCTATGACGGCTTTGTCCCCTTCTCCGACGGCAGCTGGATTTCCGGCAACACGGCCTATGAAGCTGCATCCAAGAAGTTGATCCCGGTGGACGGGGGAGAGGCGAGCATGGATGCCCAGACCAGGGCGGAGTTGACCCAGCGGACACAGGCGTTTACCCAAATCAACAACTTGATTTTGCAGACGGATTATTATCACACCGAGGAGGACGCTGGGGAGAATTGACCCCCCTTTGCGGCTGCTTACAAAAAGATGGGTGGCAGCAGATGTTTCGCCCTTGCCAAAGGCGCAAAAATGCGCTACCATATAGAAAACGACCAAAGGAGCGTGCCCATGAATTCGGTGCTGACATATGAGAAATCCCTGTATTTTCGGGATCGAAAGGACTATTGGATCAGCCGCGTCACCCTGGAGGACAACTATTTGATTTGGAAGTATGTCCGGTTTCTGCGCCTGGAGGAGGCAGCGCCAAACAAACTGGCGGCCTATTTCTGGCGCAGGCGGAAGAATCGCTTGGGTTCCCGGCTGGGGCTGCAAATCTACGCGGGAACCTGCGGAAAAGGGCTGCATATCTGGCACTATGGCTCCGTGATTATTTCCGGTGAAGCCAGAGTAGGGGAGGACTGTACCCTCCATGGTCAGGCTTGTATCGGAAACGACGGCCAGGGAGAACAGGCGCCGGTGATCGGAAATCACGTGGATATCGGGGTAGGAGCCAAGATTATCGGAGGCGTGGAAATCGCCGACGGTGTTCGCATTGGCGCCGGGGCGGTGGTGACGAGAAGCTGCCAGGAAAAAGGCGCGACCCTGGCGGGGGTTCCCGCTCGGATTCTGCATAAAGCGGAGTGATTCACAGAAAAAGGATTGCGTGATGCGGGAAACAGAACATCCCGGTATCCAAGCGGATACCGGGATGCTGTTTTTTTATTTATAGGAGGCAACGCTTTTGCGAACCAAAGCACGGTGGAGGCGGGCCTCTGCCAGCTTGAGGTCGGTGTCTGTGGCATTGCTGTCATGGAGCACCTTGTCCGCGCGCTGGTAGGAGGCTTCCGCACGGTCGACATCGATCTTGTCCGCCCACTCGAAGGTGGTGGGAACCAACGTCACGTCACCGTCCACCACGCTGAGCATACCGCCGATGCAGGCGGCAGTCCGGCGGTTTCCGCCGGAGACGACCACAGCCCGTCCCATGCCCAGCGCGGCTACATAGTTGATGTGCCGGGCCAGGATGGCCACATCGCCGCCGGTGGTTCTCACGATCAGCTCTTCCGCCTGACCGTCAAAAATCAACCCGTCGGGGGTGACGATCTTCAGATGGAAGGGGGTCATGCCTGCTCACCGCCCCGGTACTTGGCAACCACCTCGTCGATGGAGCCGGCGAACAGGAAGTAGGACTCGGGAATGTCGTCGT
>CAMEWZ010000048.1 GCA_945946745.1 uncultured Clostridia bacterium
CATTTCAGCACCAGCTCCTCGTCCAGGGGCTTGATGGTGGACATGTTGACGATCCGGGCGTGGATGCCCATTTTCGCCAGGGTCTCGCCTGCCTGGATGGCTTCGTAAACCATCAAGCCGTTGGCGATGATGGCAATGTCCGTACCCTCGCGCATGATCTCGCCCTTGCCGATCTGGAACTGGAAGCCCTCCTCATGGAACACGGGCACCGCCAAACGGCCCATCCGCAGATACACCGGGCCTTCGTATTCGTAAGCGGCCTTGGTCGCGGCCTCCGCCTCCACGCCGTCAGCGGGGCAGATGACCACCATTCCGGGAATGGAGCGCATCAAGGCGAAATCCTCGCAGCACTGGTGGCTGGCGCCGTCCTCGCCCACGGACATACCGCCGTGGGAAGCGCCGATCTTCACGTTCAAATGGGGATAGCCGATGGAGTTGCGGATCTGCTCATAGGCCCGTCCGGAAGCGAACATGGCAAAAGAGGAAGCGAAGGGCACCAGTCCGGTGGAGGCCAGTCCAGCCGCCACGCACATCATATCCGCCTCGGCAATGCCGCAGTTGAAGTGGCGGTCGGGATAGGCTTTGGCGAACATGCCGGTCTTGGTAGAGCCTGCCAGGTCGGCGTCCAGCACCACGATGTCGTCGTGCTCCTTGCCCAGTTCCACGAGAGCCTTGCCGTAGCCCTCACGGGTGGCCATTTTTTTCACATCTGCCATGTTACATGCCCTCCAGTTCGCTCAGCTTCTGCTTCAGCTCCGCCATGGCCTGCTCGTACTGGGCATCGTTGGGCGCAACGCCGTGCCAGCCGGCCTCGTTTTCCATGAAGGAGACATCCTTGCCCTTAACCGTATGCATCACAATGGCACTGGGCTTTCCCTTGACGGTTTTCGCGTGGTTCAGCGCCGCCTCGATGGCGTCGAAATCGTGGCCGTTGATGTTCTGTACGTCAAAGCCGAAGGCCTCCAGCTTCTCGTCAATGGGATAGGGACTCATGACCTTGGCCACATCGCCGTCGATCTGCAGGCCGTTGTTGTCGATGATGACGCACAGGTTGTCCAGCTTGTAGTGGCTGGCAAACATGCAGGCCTCCCAGACCTGGCCCTCCTGGATCTCGCCGTCTCCCAGCAGGGTATACACCCGCCAATCCTGGCCCTTGTATTTGGCGGACAGCGCCATGCCGCAGGCCGTGGAAATTCCCTGGCCCAGGGAGCCGGTGGACATATCCACACCGGGAACGCTGTTCATGTTGGGGTGGCCCTGGAGATAGCTGCCCACCTTGCGCAGGGTCAGCAGATCCTCCACCGGGAAAAAGCCCCGGTTTGCCAGCGCCGCATACAGTCCGGGGGCACAATGGCCTTTGGAAAGCACAAAGCGGTCGCGCTCCGCCCATTTGGGATTGCTGGGATCGACACGCAGTTCCTTAAAATACAGATAGGTAAACATATCCGCCGCGGACAGGCTCCCGCCGGGATGGCCGCACTTCGCCGCATGGGTGCTCTCGATGATCCCCATGCGCACCTTGCAGGCAGTGATCTGCAACTGCTTCTTTTCCTGGGATGTCATAAGACCCTCCTTATTATTTCAAGCGCTCTACCGCCATAGTTTCGCTAGTATACCCGTATTATACATAGCTTCATTCGGTTTTGTCAATTGACCGAGTAGCAAAAACAGCGCAGCAAAAGCCGCGCCGTTTTGTTCATCCTACAAAATCCCCGGTTTTTCGCCGAATTCTCAGCCCCAGCTGCCGCTGAATCAGCGTCAGCACCACCACTGCCGCCAGGCAGGCGCTCATGACGCTGTAGGCAAACACCGCCTCGTTTCCCCGGCGCTGGACATAGTATTCCATATATCCCGCGCCGCCAATGGCCGCCGCCTGCACCAGCCACACAGGCACATACCACCAGGCAAAGCCCCGGCTTTTTACCAGCCGCACCGCGAACACCACAATGGCAAGCACCAGCACCACCGCCCCCAGCACCTGCACAATGCTGACAAAGCCGTTGCTGCGGAAGAACAGGGAGTCATACCGGGTGCTGTCCAGCACCACCTGGGACGCGCCATAGCACATTAGGAAAATCAAGCAGGCATCCCCATCCCGGCTCCGGCCCCGTTTTCCGGCGCGCAGGTAAAAGACGCTCAGCGCCGCGAACAGCACCGCCGCCACCATGGCCTGGATGACAAAGGTCGCCAGCCGGTACTCCGCCGCCCCGGACACCGCATTGGTCACCGGGTAGACAAAAGGCAGGCTTTGGATGGAGGATACCACCTGTCCCCGGTCAGAGCTGTTGAAGAAGGAGGCCAGCCGCCCCACCACAATGCCCGCGCAGCCCGCAATGGCCATGCAGTCCAGCATCTGGGGCAGATTCCGGCTCAGGCACAGCAGCCGCACCAGCACTGCCGCCAGAAGGCAGCCGGCAAAGACCCCCAGCAGGGCATAGCCGCCGGAGGAATAGTCCGTCATGGCGGCAAGGAAGCCCCCATAGCTGTCCGCCCGGCAGTACCAGTGAACCAGCCGTCCCAGCACCAGGCTCAGCACCAGGCTCACCGGAATCACCGCGAAGCCCGCCACCGCGTTGCCGCTGCGGCCCAGATAAAAGGCCAGGAAAAAGCAGATGGCAACCGCCGCCGCCAGGGTCAGCAGAATGGAATTCCAATAAAAAACCGTTTCACCGGTCACAAACGCAATCCGATCCATGGTATCAGCCTCCCTCCGGCACCGCCGTGGCAAAATAGATGATGTCGCTGATCTTTCTCTGCTGGCCGTAGACCGGGCGATTGATCAGCTGGTCGTTCATAACAATGGTGGCCGTCTGGCCGCCGTCCAGGCAGTAAGCCATTGTGCAGCCTGTGGCCGCGATGTTTTTGGCAAAGGTTGCCACGGTGGGGATATCCTGGTAAGGCCCCGTGGTATTGGCCGCCACCACGATGTAATGCAGCGGGGCCATCTGGCACAGCGCAGCCCGGGCATAGCCCTCGGTGATCTCGCCAACGCCGTACCAGGTGTGCTCCATCACCTCATAGTTATCCACCAGAACCGGGCCGAAGGCCAGGCTAAAATTGATCTCGTGTTCGTCCACATAGGCCTGGGCATCCGCCATTGTCAGCACCTCGCCGCCATAGGTAAAGTGCATGTCGCCATTTCTGTCGATATAGCAGGTTTCGGCATAGGTGCCCTCCACCCGGCGGGCAACCCCCTCATAAACCACGGTGCCGAAATTCCGGAACCGGTAAAAATCCCCCGCGGAGGCCACCACCGCGTTGACGGAGGCCGCCATTTCCGTGGTCAGATACTGGATCTCCGAGCCATACTCGCCACCGGCCAGATGCCGCCGGAACTGGGACGGATCGGAAACCTTTACCTCCGAGAAGGTGTACACAGAGCCGTCGTGGACTTCCTTCCAGGTGACGGCGAAAATGCTGTCGTCCAGATAATACATCACCGTGCTGTCCTGGTATCGCTCCCCATCCGGCCGGAAATAGACCGGATCGTCCCCCAGGAGCCACTTTGCCTCATCCAGTACCGCCTGTAGTTGCGTTGGATCGGTACTCTCCCCGAAGCGGGACGGATCCGGTTCCGGCGCCACCAGCGTGCCTTCCTCAATCCAGTAGCGCTTGCGAACCGGCTCAACCTCCTTTTCCGGAATCACCGGCTTATCGGCAGATACCAAAGCCTCCCGGGCTTCCCTCAGCCGCTGCTCCACGTAGGTATCCACATCCGCCCGGATGGTCAGATCCCCCACCTTGGCCACAGTCGCCGGCTTGGGACGGCCCACCGTACCCAGCATGGTATGCAGCAGCTTTCCGGTGGCCCACAAAGAAGACGGCACCACCAGAATCCCCAGCAGAACGAACAGAATCCACCCTGCTTTGCTCCGCTTTTTCTGTCTTGGCGTCTCCCGGTACTCCGGCATATCGGATTTGGGACGGTTGGTTGCCGGCGTGCCGGTTGGTTTTTTGGCGTATTTCGGTTGATAAGCCATGTTCGCCCCTCCCTACGCCACGCCGCCGGAAATGGCCTTCAGCAGCGCTTGATCCGGAAGTGCCCACCATTGGCCGTCCCGGTAAAGAAAGTGCAGCGTCACCTGCGTGGTGACGGTCTGGCCATTCTCCCGCAGCGCCTGCCGCGCCCCTTCCAGGAGAACCTCTTGAATCAGCTCCTCCCGGAAATTGTTTTCCTCGTCATAAAGCTCCTCCATCTCCTGGGCAGTCTCCACCCGCTGGGTCAGAAGGGCCCGGGCCTGCTCCGCGATGGCGTCCGCCGCAGCGGTAATGTCCAACGTGGTAATGGACGCGTCTCGGGCAAAACCGGTTTCCGTCACATAGCACGATCCTGTAAATTCATACCGGATGCTGTCCGTAAAGGCCTCCCAGAGCATGGTCTCCACCGGGTCAGCAGAGCCTTGCCCGGCGCCCAGATCCGGCTGGCCATACATCAGCGCTCCGGCAGAGGCAAAGTCCCCCCCGGAAACCGCGTCCATCAGCGCTTGAGACAGGTCGGTCACTGCCTCCGGCACCTCCCCTACCCGGGCAGGGGCATCCAGGGACATTAGGCTTATGCCAATGGCTCCCACCATCAGCACCGTCCCAAGGGCCGCAAATATTCCCGCAAAAAACTTGGCAATTTTCATGGTGTCACCTCTGTATGGGCCTTTTCCGGCACCGCTGTCGCAAAATATAGGATGTCACTGATCCGCCGCTGGCTGCCGTAGCTGACCTGGTTGATGAGTTGATTGTTCATGGCAATGGAGGCCGTCTGGCCGCCGTCCAGGGCATAAGCCGTGGGGATCCCCTGTTCGTACAGCTGCTGGGCAAACTGGCGCATGGTGGGCATGGCGTAGAAGGGCTGCTCCGCGTTGGCCGTGACCACCGCGTAATGCAGCGGCCCCAGCTGGCACAGCGCCGCCCGGGCATAGGCCGAGCGCACCTCTCCGGAATTGTATTCATTGGGAACGCACAGCTCCCCATCCCGAATCATCACCGGCCCGAAGCACAGGCTGAACCGGACATTGTTCTCCCGCACAAAGGCCTCCGCGGCCTCTTGCGTAGCGATTTCCCCGGCATAGGTAAACAGCAGGTCGCCATTGTTGTCAATGTAGCAGGTATCCAGCAGCTCGCCTCTGCTGCGGTAGACCTGGCCGTCCATCACCACAATTCCAAAGCTGCGGTAGCCGTAGTAATCCCCGCTGGACGCCACCACCGCGTTCACGCTTTCCGCCATCTCCGTGGTGGTATAGAGGACGCCCGAGCCGTAGCTTCCTCCCGCCAGAAACCGGCGTATCTGGGAAGGATGGGCGATTTTTACCTCAGAAAAAGTATAAACAGAATCCCCCAACGGCTGCTTCCAGGTCACCGCGAAAATGGTTTCGTCCAGATAATAGGAAACCGTGCTGCCCTCCAGAATGGGCGTCTGGGTGGAAAACAGCGTTTCCTGCCCCGCCAGCAGCTCCCCGGCGTCCTTTAAAAGCCACTCCAACTGCGCCGGATTCGAAGCGCTTCCATAGCATCCGGGATCCGGTTTCGGCGCCGTCAAGTCCCGGTCACTGAGCCGGTAGATCCGCCGGGTGCCATCGATCCCCTCCGTCACGGCTGCCAGCCGTTCCTTCGCGCTGGCGGCAACCCGCTGAGGGATGCTGCCGGATACCGTTCCGGGCGCGCTGCCACCCTGTGGGGATACCACCATCGTCCAAAGCAGAAGCACCGTCAGCACGCCGCTTAACACAATGACGCATCTCTGCCAAAATGCCGTTTTTCTCATGCTTCCGCCCCTTCGTCTTTTCCGCAAGACAGCCCCAGTCTGTCGTTCTTTCTGCTTTTTTCGCAAACACATTTCATTATATTCTATTTTGGGAATCTGTCAACCGATTCCCCCAACGTAAAAAGCGCCGTTTTTGGACGGCGCTTTTTGCGTTACAGCACGGATTCATAGATATTCTCAATGGCCTCGCCGAAAGCCTTCTTGTCAAAGCTGGCGGCGATCTCCTCGCTGCGCTTGGCCGCGGCGGCACGCCAGTCGGGGTTATGGGCCATTTCGTCGATGGCTCGGAGGAAATCCTCGGCGCTGGTATACTCGTAGCCGTTCTGGCCCTCCTCCAGCACGTCGGCCAGGCAGTCATCCTGGCGGCACAGCAGAGGCAGTCCGTTGGCCGCGGCCTCTATGTAGGTCAAGCCTTGGGTCTCGCTGGTGGAGGCGCTGACGAATACATCCCCCAGCTGGTAATAATTCTGTACCTGGGACGGCTCCACCATGCCGGTGAAGATCACATCCTCCGCCACCCCCAGCTTTTGGGCCTGCTTTTCCAGATCCTCCCGGGCAGGGCCGTCGCCCACGATCAGAAATTTCAGATGGTCATTCTGTTCCCGGGCCTCCGCGAACAGCTCCATCAGCTCGCCCAGGTTCTTCTCCCCGCCCAGACGGCCCAGGTTCAGCAGCACCTGGTCATCGTCGGCGATGCCCAAGGCCCGGCGTCTTTCCAGCCGCTCCTGGGAAGTCAGCCGCTGGTGGTGCTGCTCCAGGCTGATGCCGCTGGGCACCACACTGATAGGCGCCTTCATGCCATAGCCCTCCAGGGTGTGCTCCACTTTCAAGGTAGGCGCCACCAGGGTCTTGACCCGCTTCAGCCTGGCCCGGGACAGCACCTTGGCCAGGTAATCCCCCAGCCGCTTGCTGGGAACCACATAGGAGGTCAGATACTGCTCATACAACGTATGGTAGGTGTGAACAATGGGCGCGCCGGTGATCCGGGAGATCCGGGCGGCGAATTGGTAGCTGAAAAACTCGCACTGGCTGTGTACCACATCCGGTTTCCAGTCGATGATCTCCTGAATCAGCTTATGGCGGTAGGACACCGGCATCCGCAGGTCGGGATACACTACCTTCAGCGGCACGGAGCGGATGTAGTACACCGCCCCCTCCTTATGGGAGTGGAGATTGTCGGAAATGGTCAAAATCTTGACATCGTGGCCGTTGGCGGTCAGCTCGTCAAACAAATTCTTCACCGAGGTGACCACGCCGTTGGTCTCGGTGGTATACAGGTCTGTGGTAATCAGAATTTTCAGCTTGGTATCCTGAGATGCCATGGGGGAATTCCTCCAAATCTATGTTTCATTCTTTCCGGGTGAATATTTTCCATTATACCAGATTTCGGCAAAAATTCTACTGGTAATCTTCTTAAGTTTTTCTTTTGTTTTGTCACGGATGTTGGATAACCTTCTTTTTCCGAATGGGCGTGTCTTGCATTTTTCACCATTTTGTGCTACGATATCCCGGATATTACCCCGGGAGGGACGCAAATGAGAACCAAACATCGGCTGATTCTGCCGGTTATTCTGCTGTGCGCCGTGATCGTTCTGTCCGTTGCCGGCGGTCTTGTCTGGTATGACCGGAATGTAGATCGCAGCGGCTGGGTGGAAAAGGACGGCATTCGCTTTTATCAGGACTTCCACGCCCATCCGGTTTCCGGCTGGCTGGAGCTGGAGGATGGACGCTACTATTTCCGTGAGGATGGCACCCCCAGCCTGGGCTGGCAGGACATTGACGGCGTCACCTATTATTTCGGAGACACCGGCGTCATGACCACCGGCTGGCTGGACTTGGACGGCAAAACCTATTATTTCGGCGGCAACGGCGCCATGGTGGACGGCTGGCTGTGGCTGGAGGACGATCGCTACTATCTGCGTGACGGGATCCTATTAACCCTCTGGCAGGAGATCGACGGCCAGCGGTATTATTTCGCCTCTGACGGTCGGATGGTCACCGGCTTTTCCGACATCGACGGCAGCCGGTACTATTTTGACAGCGACGGCATCCTGGCTACCGGGCTGACCAGCCTGGACGACGGCGAATATCTGTTTGGCCCGGACGGGGCCATGGTCACCGGCTGGCAGGAGCTTCCGGATGGACGCTACTATTTTCCCCCGGAAGGCCCCATGGCCACCGGCTGGCTGGAAATGGAGGGAAAGCTTTATTATCTGGGAGATTCCGGCCGGATGGAAACCGGCTGGCTGACCCTGGGAGAGGATACCTACTACTTATTCGAGGACGGCCACGCCGCGGTGGGGCCAACCGAAATCGACGGCGCGGTTCACTATTTCACCCCCAAGGGGATTGAAGTCATTCTGGTCAACGCGCGGAATCCGGTGCCGGACTATTATGTGCCGGATCTGGTCAATGTGGTAGACTACCACGATGTGGATGCCCGTTGCTACGATGCTCTGGTGCAAATGCTGGCTGACTGCAATGCCGCCGGGATCGAATACAATTTTAACTCCGCCTACCGCACCATCGAGGAACAGACGGCCATTCTGGAAATCCGAACCAAGGAGCACATGAAAAGCTTTGACCTGGATTTTGAGGATGCCCGAAAAAAAGCGCTGGAAACCGTGGCTCTGCCCGGCACCAGCGAGCACCATCTGGGTCTGGCCGTGGATATCCTGGGGGAGGAGGCCATTTCCTGGCTCCAGGAGCATTGCTGGGAATACGGCTTCATTCTGCGCTACACCCAGGAGAAGGAGCCCATCACCGGCATCATTGATGAGCCGTGGCACTTCCGGTATGTCGGAAAATCCGTCTCCCTGGACATGAAGGATTCGGGGCTTTGCCTGGAAGAATACCTGGGCGCCGCGCCTGTTAAGGCTGGCGATGGGGCTTAATAGAGAAATTTGTCACGGTGCCGGTATCCCGGCACCGTGCATTGCGTTATGGCTTCAGCTTAAACCGCCAGAGCCTGTTCTGATCCTCCTGGCTGGCATAGCCGATGCCTACCCGCTTGTCCGTTTCCACCTCGCACCGGAATCCATCATCCCCAATCCACAAATCCTGAGAATCCAACACACTGCTGCGGTTGTATTTTCCGGTGATGCCCAGGGCCTTGGTCAGTCGTCCCGGGCCGGGCGCCTCCAGGCAGGCCCGGATCAGCACCGCCTCCGGCTGCTCCTGCTCTCCCGTGACGATGTTCAGCAGCCAGTGGATGCCATAGCACAGGTAGACATAGACCGTTCCCGCTTTGGCGTAGAGCACCTCCGTTCGCGGGGTGCGGCCCTTATGGGCGTGGCAGGCGGTGTCGCCTTCCCCGCAGTAGGCTTCGGTTTCCGAGATCCGCAGGCAGCTGCCGTTTACCACCAGCAGCTTTCCCACCAGCTCCCGCGCCACCTCCAGGCAGGGGCGGTGGAAGAATGCTTCGTCCAGACGTGTCACAACATGCGCCTCCTTTTTCCTCATCATACCACAACCTGCCCCGGTTGAAAAGGGAGAAATCCCCTTCTTTCCGCTGTGAGAATGGCTGTCATGGAACGGATGCCTGTTTTTCGTTGGATATCCGTATAATTTGCCCATGCAGCCTTTTCTCCGGCGCACATTTTCTGTCAGTTTTTCATATTGTATTCTGGATTGGGGGATGGTAATATATTCATTATTATATACATTTGTCTGCACACGGCGGAATCATCCGCCTCCGCGGAAGGAGCACGTATATGAAATATATCGTAGTATTGGGCGATGGCATGGCCGATGAGCCGGTAGCCGCCCTGGGAGGCAAGACTCCCTTGGAATTTGCGAATACCCCCGCCATGGACGCTTTGGCCTCCATGGGCGAGCTGGGCATGGTGCAGAACGTACCGGCAGGGATGTCCCCCGGCAGCGAGGTGGCAAACCTGTCTGTCATGGGCTATGATCCCCTAACGGATTTTACGGGACGATCTCCCCTGGAGGCTCTCAGCGTGGGGGTGAAAATGGAGCCGGACGACATTGTGTTCCGCTGCAACCTGGTGACGCTGACGGAGCCGGAGCCTTACCCGGAAAAGACCATTCTGGATCACAGCTCCGGCGAGATTGCCACCGCCGACGCGGACATTCTGATGGACGCCATCCGGGAACACTTCAACAGCGAGGAATTCCAGTTCTACACCGGCACCAGCTACCGCCACATCATGGTCTGGAAGCATGGCCGTCTGGCCCGGCTGGAGCCGCCCCATGACCATCTGACCCAGGTCATCGGCCCCTGGCTGCCCCAGGAAAACGTACTGCGGGATTTCATGGAGCGCAGCTTTGACATTCTGAACCAGCACCCGCTGAACCAGCGGCGCGCCGCCGAGGGAAAGCACAAAGGCAACTCCCTGTGGTACTGGGGGGCAGGCACCCGGCCCAGCCTTCAATCCTTCCAGGAGAAAACCGGCTTGAAGGGGGCCATGGTCTCCGCTGTGGATCTGCTGAAGGGCATCGCCGTAGGCGCCGGAATGCAGGTCTGCCAGGTGGAGGGCGCCACCGGCTCCATCGACACCAACTGGGAAGGCAAGGCCCAGGCGGCGATCGACGCCCTGCTGAAAGATGGCTGTGACTTTGTCTACATCCATGTGGAGGCCCCCGATGAGATGGCCCACCAGGGTCTGACCACGGAAAAGGTCAAGTCCATCGAGTACCTGGACAGCCGGGTATTGGCTCCCGTATGGAAAGCGGTTCGGGATGCCGGTGAGGAATGCCGCATTCTGGTGTTGCCGGATCACCCCAACCTGCTGCGGCTGCGAACCCACACCGCCGACCCGGTGCCCTACGTGCTCTACGACAGCACCCGGGAGCGGAAAGCCATTGCCCATTATGGGGAGACCGAGGCAAAAGCCACCGGCATTTTTGAGCCGG